>CAZRJZ010000272.1:0-2521 GCA_964600465.1 uncultured Rickettsiales bacterium | reverse complement strand
CTAGCATGGCTTATACCTCAACAGCTACTATGAAAAATGCTTCCCCTCTCATTCAGCCAGAAACCTTAGCTCCCGGGCTTTACATTGTCGCCACGCCTATTGGTAATTTGCGCGATATTTCATTGCGGGCGTTGAGTGTTTTGGCCTCGGTGGATTTAATCGCCTGCGAGGACACGCGCGTCACCCGCAAGCTCCTTCAGCATTATGGCATTAGCGTGAGCACTACGGCTTACCACGACCACAACGCAACCGGAAAAAGACCGGAATTGTTGCAGCGATTACGCAACGGTGAGCGGATAGCGCTGGTATCGGACGCCGGAACGCCGCTTATCTCGGACCCCGGCTATAAGCTGGTGCGCGAAGCACGGCTAAACGGATCCATGGTTACGGCCATTCCAGGCGCCTCCAGCGTGATGCATGCACTATGCGTAAGCGGATTGCCGACGGATAAGTTTCTATTCTTAGGATTTCTTCCGGCGGGAGCGCAACGCGCGCGTGAGGCCTTAAAAACCTACGCGCATTTAGCAGCTACGCTGGTGATATTTGAATCCGCCAGGCGTGTGGCTTCCACGCTTTTGATGCTTTCGGAAACGCTTGGGGAACGGGAAGCGGCGGTAACGCGTGAGTTGACGAAGCTTTTTGAAGAGGTGCGGTCCGGCAGTTTATCGGAGCTGGCGGCGCATTACGCAGATGCGCCGGAGCCAAAAGGCGAAGTAGTGCTGGTGATTGGTCCGCCGCAGGCCCAGGAAGGCAGGCTGGAAGATGCGGATGTTGCGCTTAAAGATGCCTTGAAGCGTTTGCCATTGAAAGACGCGGTGGCGGAGGTGGCGCAATCACTGGGCACACCGCGCAACCGGGTGTATAAGCGAGCGCTCGCATTACAGGCGAAAGAAGGCGGCGCTGGCTAATTCGCGGCGATGTTTTTTGTCATCACAAGATCGTCCATAACAAAACCGCCGCCAATGTCGGTTTTCTTGTTGCCGGCAATGGTAAAGCCGTTTTGGAAATAAAAATTGATAGCGGTATAATTTTCTTTGAAGACATCTACAGAGAGGGTTTTAGGCGTATAGAGTTTCTGCAAATGCTCCAGCATGCTCTTGCCAAGGCCGAGGCGCTGTTTATCGGTATTGATATAAAGCTTGTGTAAGTGCCAATGCCCTTCTGATTTTTCACTTAAAGAGGCATAGCCAACCGGTATGTTTGCTGCTTCGATGATCCAGAACTCATGGCCGCGCATCATTTGCTCATGTAACGCTTGAGGCGCGTACATCAGCTCCAGCATGTAATTAATCTGCATTTCTGGCAATAAAGCGGGATAATGGTTTTGCCAAATGCGATGCGCCAGCGCATGGATCATTAAAATATCCAGCGTGCCGGCACGGCGGATGTGGATGTCCCACACCGTAAGCGGTAAAGAGCGATCCAGAACATGCTCAAGTGCGTTATTCATAAGGGAACACCGTGTTCGACTTTTGTGAGTCAACGAAAGGTTAATTGAAAGGTCATAGGGTTAGCTTCCATTTGCGAGGAGGCACCCTATGACCTTGGACCACTTTATCATCGCGGTTTATTGCTGGATAGCGGAAAATATTGAAGCCTGCACGAATGGGCAACGCTTGCGTGGCGCTGGATTTCCTCCATCGCTTCCCGATGCGGAAGCGCTGACGATTGTGGTGGTGGGTGAGCGTTCGCTTGGGTATCAGTCCGCTATTGCGAACGGCTCCATTATTATCAGCGATGCCGCTTATGACACGCTGAAAAAGCAGAAGCGCGCGCGTGAGAACACCGCACTACTTACCTTTATCCAGAAGGGAGAATATGCCCCTCTAGAGGAGGAGAATCAGCCGACTCTAGTCATTATAGATCCAAAAAGGAAAGAAGAGTACGAAAACGCCATCAACGCTCTAAAAACCCTGGGTGTGGAGTATCAGGTCAAAAGTGAAAAAGAACCGGATGGCAAAGAAACCCGCTATATTGAAATTCCCGCTGAGCAATTTGCCAAGGTGAAGGCGGCGGCGGTGCGCATACGCGCCATATTAGATCTGAAGGAGGCCAATGAAGTACGGTTCGACCGGCAGAACCGCCTGCCTCCCGCGCCGCATAGCGCGCCTAACCCACCGCATCCCGGAAACGCTCCAGCAGTACCCCGATCTCAGCCCCACGGGTTTTAAACGCGGTACGATTGACAACCAGGCGGGAAGAGACTTCCGTGATCACCTCTATTTCCTTCAGGCCATTGGCTTTCAGGGTCTGGCCAGAGCTGACCAGATCCACAATCCGGCGTGCGAGTTTTAAGCATGGCGCCAGTTCCATCGCCCCGTTGAGTTTGATGCATTCGGCCTGAATGCCACGCTTGGCAAAATACTTAGACGTTACGTTAGGGTACTTGGTGGCAATGCGCACGTGGCTCGCGCGCGAAAGATCATCCGGCGGCGCATCTTCAGGCTCGGCGATAGACAGGCGGCATTTGCCGATGCCAAGATCGAGCGGCGCATAAATATCCGGATAGTCAAACTCCAGT
>CAZRJZ010000271.1:0-2534 GCA_964600465.1 uncultured Rickettsiales bacterium | reverse complement strand
TAAAGGCCGTCAGGTCACGGTGGTGGATGTGTTTGAAGGTGTAGGTCAGCACAGCGCCGGCAATATGAGTGCAGAAGATTTGCACGCGTTGGAGCAGGCGGCCTGTCCTTCAGCCGGTAGTTGCGGTGGACAATTTACCGCCAATACCATGGCGTGTGTATCAGAAGCGATTGGGCTGGCGCTGCCCGGTTCCGCTGGTGCGCCTGCGCCCTATGAATCACGCGATGCATTTTGTTTTGAATCAGGCCGCGCGGTGATGGAATTGCTTAAAAATAAAATCCGCCCACGCGATATTGTAACCCGTAAAAGCCTGGAGAATGCAGCAGCGGTAGTGGCAGCAACCGGTGGGTCTACTAACGGTGCGTTGCATTTACCGGCCATTGCGCATGAATGCGGGATTGATTTTGATATTCATGCCGTGGGTGAGATATTCAAGCGTACCCCCTATCTGGCGGATCTCATGCCGGGCGGAAAATATACCGCCAAAGATCTTTATGAGGCAGGCGGTGTGCAGATTGTACTCAAAACCCTCCTGGATGGTGGGTTTTTGCATGGTGATTGCCTGACGGTAACCGGCAAAACCATGGCAGAGAATTTGCAGCAGATAGTCTTTCCGCCGTTTAAAGAATGTAAAGAAAATTCCCCCACGTTTACGGGGGGGGCAGGGGGGGGCGGCAATTTCCGCTCCAAGCCTGATACAACACGTGATTATTTTGTTATGGAACAGGCAAAAGACTTGCGACAAAACATGACGAAAGCAGAAACAGCATTGTGGAATATCTTGCGTGGTAAAAAGCTAGAGAATGTAAAGTTTCGTAGACAGCAAGCCATAGGTGATTATGTAGTCGATTTTGTTTCTATGGAGCATAAACTTGTGGTGGAAGTGGATGGTGGTCAGCATGCAGAAGCGTTAAGCGCGCATGACCAGGAGCGTACGCTGTTTTTACAAAAACATGGCTATCGCGTATTACGGTTTTGGAATCATGATGTGCAAGCAAATCTGGAAGGTGTAGCACAGAGAATTGTAGAAGCATTGCAATTGCCGCCCCCCCCTGCCCCCCCCGTAAACGTGGGGGGAGATGCCCCGTCTGCAGAAGATGGTCAATCCGTTGTCCGTCCATACTATGATCCCATCACGCAAACCGGCGGCGTGGTGGTGCTCAAAGGGAACTTAGCGCCGGAGGGATGTATTGTTAAAGTCGCGGGGATGAAACAGTTAAAGTTCACTGGTCCGGCGCGCTGTTTTGATTCCGAAGAAGCGGCGTTTGCGGCAGTGGAGAAGCGCGAGTATCGGGAGGGTGATGTGCTGGTCATCCGGTATGAAGGCCCCAAAGGTGGGCCTGGTATGCGCGAGATGCTCTCTACCACGGCGGCGCTCTACGGGCAGGGGATGGGAGAAAAAGTGGCGCTGATTACCGATGGTCGGTTCTCCGGCGGCACGCGCGGTTTCTGCATTGGCCATGTGGGGCCGGAAGCGGCAGCGGGTGGGCCGATTGGCTTGTTGCATGACGGGGATGTGATTACGATCGATGCGCAAGCAGGAACCATTCACGTCGATGTCTCTGAGCATGAAATGGCGCAGCGCCGCTTAAGCTGGCATCCGCGTAAAACGGATTATCAATCGGGCGCGTTGTGGAAATACGCGCAAACGGTTGGGTCTGCCGAAAAGGGCGCGGTCACGCATCCTGGGGCAAAAGCGGAAACGCATGCGTATGCGGATAGTTAGTTTGGCATCCATAGGGTAAACCATGTTCTCGTCCCTCTCTTCCCGTTTAGGTGATGTTTTTGGCCGGTTGCGCAAAAAAGGCGCGCTGACGGAAGCCGATATTGACGCGGTGATGCGTGAGGTGCGCGTTGCGCTTCTGGAGGCAGACGTTGCATTACCGGTGGTGAAGGATTTTATCGCATCTTTGAAAGCTAAGGCGGTGGGTGCAGAGGTGGTGCGCAGTGTTTCGCCGGCGCAAATGGTGGTGAAGCTTACGCAAGATCATCTGGCGGAATTATTGGGGAGTGCGCAGTCGGAGTTGAATCTTGCTGCTAGTCCGCCGGTGGTGCTGATGATGGTGGGATTGCAGGGGTCCGGCAAAACCACTACCTCCGGCAAGCTCGGTTTGTGGCTGAAAAACCGCCGGAATAAAAAGGTGCTGCTTGCGTCGCTCGACGTGCAGCGCCCCGCCGCGCAGGAGCAGCTGGCGCAAGTGGCGGCGCGTGCCGGCGTTGCTTCCCTGCCCATTATTCCTGGTCAGCAGCCTTTAGCGATTACTGAGCGCGCCTTAAAGGCCGCGCGGCTGGAGGGGTTTGATATTTTAATCCTCGATACCGCCGGGCGCCTGCACGTGGATGATGCGCTCATGGCGGAACTTAAGGCTGTAAGTCAGTTGGCTAACCCTATTGAGACATTGTTAGTGGCGGACTCCCTGACGGGGCAGGATGCCGTGAATATTGCGCGTGAGTTTAATGAAAAAATCGGCGTGAGCGGCATTGTGCTTACCCGTATTGACGGCGATGGCAGGGGAGGAGCGGCGCTCTCCATG
>CAZRJZ010000270.1:0-2557 GCA_964600465.1 uncultured Rickettsiales bacterium | reverse complement strand
GCCATGTCGGCACGAAAACCGACCATAAGCTTATTTATGCGCGTACGGAGTATCATTGCGCACGGTGCGGTGGGCATCACGGCCATATCTTTAACGATGGCCCGAAGCCCACTGGCTTGCGCTATTGCAACAACGGCGTGGCGCTTAAATTCATCCCGAACAAAGGGTAATGGTATGCAGAAAAGAAAGATTAACCGTATTGCGGCTGTCGCATTTGCCGCCATCATTTGTATGACCATGCGCGCCTATGCAGGCCCACCCATGGAAACAATTGTGTTGGCGGGCGGCTGTTTCTGGGGCGTCGAAGCAGTGTTTCAACACACGAAAGGGGTTATTGACGCCACCTCCGGCTATGCTGGAGGCAAAGCCGATACTGCGGATTATCAGACGGTCAGCGGCGGCGGCACCGGCCATGCGGAATCGGTACAAGTCACCTATGACCCCAGGCAAATTACGCTCGATCAACTGCTGGACATCTATTTTACCGTAGCGCACGATCCTACCCAGCTTAACTATCAAGGGCCGGATAGCGGCACACAATACCGCTCGGCAGTATTTTATAATTCACTTGAGCAGCAAAAAGCGGTCGAGGCAAAAATTACGGCGCTTAAGCAAAACAAATCATTCTCAGCTCCTATTGTGACCACGCTCGAACCGCTAAACAGGTTTTATAAAGCGGAGGAATATCACCAGAATTATTTGGCACTGCATCCGAACCAACCGTACATCCTGATAAATGATGCGCCGAAGTTGACCGCATTACAAAAAACATTCCCCGAATTATACGTAAAGTGAGTTCCCCATGAATTTTATCGAAACCGGCCTGTCATTCTTGGAAGGCTTGGCATTGATTGTCTCGCCCTGCATTTTTCCTGTACTGCCGCTGATACTCTCTGCTTCGGTTGAAGGCGGCAGGAAACGGCCATTCGGCATTATCCTTGGCTTTATTTTGTCATTTACACTGTTTACGTTGCTGTCGCGCAAGCTGGTAGGGGTTTTCAACATCGATCTGGATTATATCAAATACGGCTCGCTCGTGCTGCTGGCGGCATTCGGGCTGATGCTGCTTTCAAAGACGCTATCTGTGAAATTCAGCGCACTAACGCAGCGCTTTGCCACTGCAGGAACAAATTTGTCGGCCAATGCCAAGGAAGGCTTCGGCGGCGGCGTCTTGATCGGTCTGCTCATCGGTCTGGTATGGACGCCGTGCGCCGGGCCGATCCTGGCAGCCGTGCTAGTGCAGGTGATTCGGCAGCAGAATGATTTGGCGGGATTCTTTATCATCGCCGCTTTCGCCCTCGGCGCAGGCATACCAATGCTTATCATTGCGCTTACAGGGAGGAAAATCATGAACAAACTTCGCTTCTTTACCACCCATGCGGAGGCGGTGCGCAAAGGCTTCGGCATTCTTATTTTGCTGGCCGTAGCTTTTATCGCCTCCGGCGTCGATGCCCGGTCATTCTTTACTAAAAAAGAAACGACGGAAATAGCGGCCTCGGGTGGCTTAGAGGATGCGTTACCCCACCCCTATCCCGCGCCGGAATTCGCAGGTATTGAGGCATGGCTAAATAGCCAGCCGCTCACGATGGCATCGCTCAAAGGCAAAGCGGTACTGATCGATTTTTGGACGTATTCCTGCATCAACTGCGTGCGTACGCTTCCCTATATCACCAAATGGGACAAGCAATACCGGGATCAAGGCCTGGTTATCATCGGTGTGCATGCTCCGGAATTCGAGTTTGAGAAAAACAAGGCGAATGTGGAAGCAGCCATTGCCAGGCATGGCATCAAGTATCCTGTGGCGCTCGATAACAAACTCGACACTTGGACGAACTTTAAAAATCGTTACTGGCCAGCGCATTACCTGATCGATAAGGAAGGGCGTGTGGTCTACACGCATTTTGGCGAGGGCAATTACGCGGAAACCGAAAATAATATCCGCCATTTGCTAGGTTTGAGCACTCAGGCATCGCAGCAGCCGGAAACACCGGTTTTCAGCATCAATCAGACGCCGGAGACTTATCTTGGATATGGCCGCGCCCAGCATTATCACAGCGAACCCGTAACGCGAGACAAGACCGCCGTCTACCATTTTCCCAAGTTCTTGCCCACGGATGGATGGGCATTAAATGGAAATTGGAACGTTCAGGCGGAAAAAATTGTAGCCGAGAAAAGCGGCGCCTCGTTGCAGCTGAATTTTACGGCGCGCAAAGTGTTTCTGGTGCTGGGTAGCGCCAGTGGCCAGCCCATCCAGGCAGAGCTGACGCTCAATGGAGAACCTTTGAAGAATGCTGCAGGAAAAGACGTTGCGAATGGATTGCTGACGGTAAGCCAGCATACGCTTTATGAGTTGATCGATCAGAAAGAAGCAAAAAACGGTTTATTGGATATCAAGACCGAATTACCCGGCCTAGAGGCATACGCTTTCACGTTTGGCGATTAATCTCGCCTAATTTCGAACGGTTTCTTTTCTCCTTTGCTCACTATAGACGGCATTAACCACCCGCGAGGAGCTATTGCACATCCATCCCACGATGATCAATGGTGCATGCGATAT
>CAZRJZ010000269.1:0-2565 GCA_964600465.1 uncultured Rickettsiales bacterium | reverse complement strand
CAAAAAACGCCGGGTCCGGTAAATGCCGTAACCGCTGAAACCATTTCATTTATGGAAATTGCAGAATCTGTGCAGGCGTGTGCAAAAGACAGGGTGGAAATTGCTACAAAACCACGTAGCGGCCCCATGCCGCATAATGGTTATCGGGCATTTAGTAATAAGCGTGCTTTGGAATTAGTGCCGGGGTTCACGTTTACCCGGCTGCGCGATTATATTGCCAGCGCATTGCAAGCGTAAAACCATGCTCTTTAATTTGCTTGGACAACCGGAAAAACTGGTAAGGGATATTACTCCCAGGCTTCATAACAAGGAAGCGAATCGCGCGCTTGCGATGCAATTTGGCAAAGAGTATTTCGATGGCCCACGTGAGCAGGGATATGGCGGGTATGTGTATGACGGACGCTGGAGGGCCGTATCTCAGCGTTTAAAAGAGCGTTATAAGCTCCAGGAAGGTTCGAAGTTCCTGGACGTCGGTTGCGCCAAAGGGTTTCTAATGCATGATTTGCAGGAAGCATGTTCGGGCATCGAGGTGTATGGGCTGGACATTTCTGCTTACGCCAAAGAGCGCGCACTGCCTTCCGTGCAAGAGCGCATAACGCTTGGAAATTGTGATTGCTTGCCATATCCGGATGATTTCTTTGATGCGTGCGTTGCTATTAACACCATTCATAATCTGGATGCCGATGGATGCCGCCGGGCCATAAGCGAGCTGATGCGCGTAACGAAAAATAAACGCAATATTTTTGTGCAAGTGGATGCGTACTGTACGCCGGAAGAAAAAGAAATGTTTGAAATATGGATGCTCACGGCCAAAACCTACCTCCAACCTGAGGAATGGGAGGCATTGTTCGATGAACTTGGTTACGTGGGTGATTATTTTTGGACAATCATAGGTTTCAATGATAATGCGGATGAGAAATCGCATGCGCGGGACGTATGAAGAAAAAACTTCTCATCGTTGTAGGAACAAGGCCTGAAGCCATTAAAATGGCTCCCGTCTATAGTGCACTGGCGGCAGAGCCTTCTTTTGTAGTTAAAACGCTTAATAGCGGCCAGCATCAGGAGTTACTTGATCAGGTTTTTGAGGCCTTTGAATGGAAACCAGACTACACGCTAAGTTTAAATCGCGTTTCGCATGATGCGCCGGAACTGTATGCGCTGCTCTTCCAAAAGCTCGATTGCGCTTTAAGAGACATAAAACCCGATTGCGTGATTGTGCATGGCGATACCGCAACGGCGGCAGTGGCGTCCATGGTGGCCTTTTTGCATCGCATTCATGTGGCGCATGTGGAAGCAGGCTTGCGTTCTTTCCGGCGGCAGGAGCCATGGCCCGAGGAAATTAACAGGAAAATGGTCGATATGGTGGCGGATACGTATTTTGCGCCAACGGCTCTGGCTGGCGAAAATTTACTGCTCGAAGGCGTGAGAGGAAAAGACGTGATCATCACCGGCAACACCGTGGTGGATGCATTGCTGATGATGGCGCGTAAAATAGAGGCTGATGCAGCGCTCATGCGCGAGCTTGAAGACGCGTATGGATTTTTAGATAAAAACCGGAAAATGATTTTAGTAACCGGGCACAGAAGAGAAAACTTCGGAAAAAACTTAAACGCCGTGCTTTCCGCGTTGCGCCGTATTTCCCAGGAAGCGGAATGTGCAATTGTTTTTCCCGTGCATCCGAATCAGAAACTGCAGGAAGAAATTAATCTTGCTATTTTAAATCTGCCCCATGTCCATATTATTCCCGCCCTAAGCTATCCGCATTTTGTGTATCTGATGAAAAAATCCGCCTTGATTATCTCTGACTCCGGCGGCATACAGGAAGAAGCGCCTACCTTTGGAAAGAAAGTACTGGTAACGCGCAATGTCACGGAACGGCCTGAAGGAGTGGAGGGTGGGTTTTTAGAAATCGTGGGTTGCAATGAAGAAAAAATTGTAGCGCGCGCTAAAGCGATATTGGCAAAAGACAGGGTTGTACGAATTCCTAATCCTTATGGCGATGGCAAAGCGGCGCAACGCATCTGCGCCGCTTTGTCGGAGCGGCTGACTCCGGCAAACAATACGGCAAGGGAAGTCGATTTAGAAAGGGAGGTTTTGTTTGCAGTTGCAGCAGGGTAGCACTATCTGCGTGATTGGCTTAGGGTATGTGGGGCTTCCTACGGCGCTTACCTTCTGCCAAGCAGGATATAATGTATTGGGTTACGACAAATGTAACGCGCTGGTTGAATCGCTTAATGCAGGGCATACGAGCATTAATGAAATCGGCATTGCGCAAATGCTGGAAAGCGCGCTGAGCGGCGGAAGGTTTCGGGCTTTTTACGAAGCGCAAGTGGCGGACGCCTACTTTATTTGCGTTCCCACCCCGGTGTGCGCCGACTCTAAAAAGCCTGATCTTGGCGCAGTTCTTTCGGCCGTCGAAGCGATTAAAAAAGTTATAAAACCTGGCGATCTTGTGGTGCTGGAGTCTACGTCTCCGGTAGGCACAACGCGCAGTATTTTTAAAGATCTGACAGAACATTTGCGCGCGCGTTACCCCAAGGATGAAAACGGGCTATTTATGGCCTA
>CAZRJZ010000268.1:0-2587 GCA_964600465.1 uncultured Rickettsiales bacterium | reverse complement strand
GAATAATCATCATCTGTTCCAAGCGAGAATTTCCCATCTGTCTGTAGCGCATCCAGCTCTTTAATAAATCTAGCGTAGGTACCTGTTGGTGGTTCTGGGGAAGTGGTATCCCTGAGGCGCCCTTCTTGCTTGATTCTACGTCCATTCTCCGAACTTACCGCTTGTTTGCGTAATGCATCGAGGGTGTTGTTAATGCCGGCCCAGTTAGGGTTGCCAGGGGTAGAAACTGTCATAGAACAGCTCCCAGAATCATCATCTTCTATGAAAGTAATCTCTTCATGACCATGATTTGCGTTGGAGGAATCATCAGGAAGGTCAATTACTATCTGTTTGATATAGCCAGGAACCTTGATGGCTTGAATAGTTTCGATGTCCTTTGCTGCATTGCGCTCTGGTGCGCCGAGCTTGAATTCCCCATTGTCACGCAGCTTTTCCAGCAAGGCAATAAATTGTGCTTCGGCGCTTGGCGCGGGAGTGCCGGGAGTAGTCATAGGAGCCTGTTTATCATTATGTCTATTGCATTATAACCGCTTGACTCGCGCAATTGTATGAAACAATTATGACAATTAAAAAAGCTAAAATAATTGTTTTATAACAATATTATAGAAGGGGCTCCTGCATGCTCATGCAGTGCAGGGTGCCAAATCCCCACACTAAATCCACCGCATGAATGCCAATAATCTCGCGGGTGGGGAAGCATTCGGCCAGGATATTTAAGGCAATACGGTCGTTGGGGTCATTGAATGTGGGCACCAGTACGGCAGCGTTTGCAATGTAAAAATTAGCATAAGAAGCGGGAAGGCGGGTTTGCTCGAATACCAATGGGCGGGGCATGGGTAGCTCCACCAGGTTATATTGCTTGCCAGAGAGGGTCCGTGCCGCCTTTAAGCGCTGCAAATTTTCGTGTAAAGGTTTGTAGTTTGCATCCCCTGGATTTGTTTCTATTGCCGTGACAATGGTGTCTTCTGACACGAACCGGGTAATGTCGTCCACGTGTCCGTGCGTGTCGTCGCCGGTGATGCCGTTGCCAAGCCAGATTACCTGCTCAATGCCAAGATACTGGGCAAACACCGTTTCATAATCCGCACGTGTAAAGCCAGGGTTGCGTACCTGAATGTCCGTGCTGAGCAGGCATTCTTCGGTGGTTATAAGCACGCCTTTGCCGTTTGTATCAATCGCTCCGCCTTCCAGCACTACGCGCTTGCCTTTATGGGTAGGTTGCAAACGTGGCAGGCGGATATAAGGCTCCATGCAGGCAGGAACTTTATCATCCAGCTTATGATTAGGATATTTTGCCCAGGCGTTGAAGCGCCAGTCCAGTAAGAGTGAGGTTTCAGGTTTCAGGTGTTGGGTTTCAGGAATAGTAGCATTACCCGAAACCTGAAGCCTGGCGCCTGAAATCTTTTTGGTATTTGCCACTATCATCCCCCCAGAATCGCGCATCCAGATGCGGTTGGTAGGAATGTGCCAGAAATCCACCTGCGCCAGTTCTACACCGGCACGGTCGAGGATGGTTTTTGCTTCCTGTTCATCTCGCCCGGAGCGCACCAGCAGGCGCACGCGTTCATGCATGGTTAGGTGCCGGATGATTTCTGCATATACCCAGGGAATTGGTGCAAATTTTCCCGGCCAGTCATTTTTGTTATGCGGCCAGGCCAGCCAGGTGGCGGCGTGCGGCTCCCATTCAGCGGGAAGGCGGAAATTTGGCGTAATGGACTGCATTAAGGTTTATCCGCCCAGCGCGAAGTGATATCGCCGTAAGCATCTATTCTGCGATCACGGAAAAATGGCCAGTGGCGGCGTTTTTCTTCCACCTGAGCCGGATCAATTTCTGCAATGAGGATTTCTTCCTTTTGGGCACTTCCCTGCGCGAGGAGGCGACCATAAGGATCACAGATAAAAGAATGACCAAAGAATTCGATGCCGTCGCCTGAAGTGATTTCATGCCCCACGCGGTTGCAGGCGGCCACGAACACACCATTGGCAATGGCATGAGAGCGTTGGATAGTCATCCATTGCTCAACCTGCGCTTTCTCCCATTCTTTTTTTTCTGCCGGATGCCACCCAATCGCGGTGGGGTAAAACAAAATATCCGCGCCTTGCATAGCGGTTAAGCGTGCCGCTTCCGGGTACCATTGATCCCAGCATACCAGCGTGCCCAGATGCGCATACTTGGTTTTAAACGTTTTGAAGCCTAAATCCCCAGGGGTGAAATAATATTTCTCGTAGTAAAGCGGATCGTCGGGGATGTGCATTTTTCGATATATGCCAAGAAGTTCGCCGGAGCTGTTGTGCACGGTGGCAGTATTGTGGTACACCCCTGCCGCCCTCCGCTCAAACAGGGAGCCTACAATAACCATGCCGGTTTTTCGGGCTGTTTCAGCCAGTTTCTGGCTGGTGGGGCCTGGAATGGGTTCGGCCAGATTAAACACATCCGGATCTTCTGTCTGGCAGAAATAGGGTGTTAGGAACAGCTCTGGCAGGCATACCACCTGCACGCCTTTTTTTGATGATTCATGGATTAAATCAATAACATGATCAAGATTGCGCCTGGCGTCCGCTTCCATGCGCATCTGGATTAATCCAA
>CAZRJZ010000267.1:0-2589 GCA_964600465.1 uncultured Rickettsiales bacterium | reverse complement strand
ATTTGCGAAGATGTGTCCCTTTGCCGGCTACGATATGCCCATACAGTACGTGCATGGCGTGATTAAAGAACACGAGTGGACACGAACAAACGCCGGGTTGTTTGATGTATCGCATATGGGGCAGGCCATTGTTAATGGCGATCCGGCGGCGGAGTTTTTTTCACGCATTACGCCATCCTCTTTTATTAAAACTCCCTATGGTCGTGCGAAATATACGGTGCTGACCAATGGTAACGGGGGAATTATCGACGATCTGATTATCACCCGCATAGACGAGAAGGCATTTTTTGTGGTCTTCAACGCGGCGCGTAAAGATGTTGATATTGCGTGGATGCAAAAGAATCTGCCGCCCGGGGTGACATTCAAGGAATTATCCGATCGTGCATTGATCGCCTTACAAGGGCCGAAAGCGGAAACGGCGCTGGCGAAAGAAATCAAAAATGCGCATCTTGCGACCTTGCCATATATGACCATGATCAGCGCAACCTGGAGAGATGCTCCAATTTTTGTCAGCCGCTTAGGGTACACCGGTGAAGATGGTTTTGAAATTAGTCTTCCCAGCGCAAATGCCGCTGATTTCTGGAAAGCCCTGCTTGAGAATACTGACGTTTTGCCCGTTGGCCTGGCTGCGCGTGACTCACTGCGGCTGGAGATGGGCTATCCGTTGTACGGCCATGACCTGGATGAAGAAACTACGCCGGTAGAAGCAGCTCTTTCCTGGGTGATAACCAAAGATCATCAAGGTTATTTCGGCGCCGGTGTTTTAGCGCCACAACTTGCTTCAGGAGCAACCAAGAAGCGCGTAGGCGTAAAACTTACCGATAGCGGCATTGCTCGCGAAGGGGCTGGGATATATGCTAACGGTGAAAAAGCCGGGCAACTCACCAGCGGCGGTTTTTCTCCCTCGCTTAAACTTGCAATTGGCCAAGGATATATTAAAAGCGAGTTTTCTCAGGTTGGTCAGAAAATTGAGATTGAAGTGCGGGGCAAAAGAATTCCCGGAGTCGTTTGCGAATTATCATTCATGCCGGCCCGTACCAAGTCTTCTCTAAAAAAAGCAAGTTAAAAAGGAATGCCTATGTCCAATATTCCCCTAAATCTTAAATATACCGATCAGCATGAGTGGTTAAAAGTTGAAGATAACATTGCTACGGTGGGTATAACGGACTTCGCACAAAGCGCTTTAGGGGATCTGGTATTCGTTGAACTGCCGCCGAGAGGTAAAACCGTCAAGGCTGGCGACGCTTTTGTTGTGGTTGAGTCCGTAAAATCGGCCAGCGAGGTCTATGCCCCGATCTCTGGCGAAGTGGTAGAGATCAATGGTGAACTTTCTCAAACGCCGGAGTTAATTAACAAAGCGCCCTATGACGAAGGGTGGATCTGCAAGATCAAAATTTCTGACCAATCAGCGATCTCCAAGTTACTCGACGCATCGCAATATCAAACGTTGGTTGAATGATGCGCTATTTACCGCTGACCCCTCATGATCGTAAGGCGATGCTGGCTGCTATCGGCGTGGCGTCCGTTGAGGAGCTTTATGCCTCCGTACCGGCGGCTGTGAAGTTGAACACGGCAATTGATTTACCGTTTCATCAAGGCGAAATTGAGGTAGAGCAGGCGCTATCGCGTATGGCGGATAAAAATCATTCCGCCGGTCGTGGGCCTTTCTTTCTGGGAGCCGGATGCTATTTTCACCATGTGCCGGCAACGGTCGATCACCTGATACAACGCTCTGAATTTCTGACATCTTATACGCCCTATCAGCCTGAAATTTCTCAAGGAACACTCACAGTTATTTTTGAATACCAGACCATCATCGCGCGTCTGACAGGTATGGATGTGGCCAATGCTTCCATGTATGATGGCGCTACAGCAACCGCTGAGGCCGCGTTGATGGCCAAACGCGTGACGGGTCGCAGCAATATCCATATTCACGGCCATCTTCACCCTCAATATCGCGAAGTTATCGAGACCTATATCCGCAATTATGAGAATGTGCGGGTCAAAACCTCTGCGCCGGACGGGAATGCAGCCTGCGTTATTGTGCAGACGCCGGATTTCCTCGGTAACCCGCAAAAAATAGATGCGCTGAGAAAGCAGTGCAGTGATGTGGGCGCGCTTTTGGTTGTTGTTACTAACGAAATATTGTCTTTGGGCTTGCTTCCCCCACCTAAGGAAGCGGATATCGTCGTGGGTGAAGCGCAATCAATCGGTGTCGGTATGAGTTTCGGTGGACCGCATCTGGGATTCTTCGCGTGCCGCAAAGAATATCTGCGGCAAATGCCGGGGAGGCTGTGCGGTGAGACTGTAGATAAGGATGGTAGACGTTCTTATGTGCTGACCCTTTCCACCCGCGAGCAGCACATACGCCGCGAGAAAGCCACCTCAAATATTTGTACCAATCAGGGATTGTTTGCCCTTGCTTTTACCATTCATATGAGTCTGCTGGGTGAGATTGGTTTTAAGCAGCTGGCGCGGTTGAATCATGAGAAGGCTTGCCAGTTGGCGGATCGGCTTGCCATGATTCCTGAGGTAAAAATGCTCAACACTTCTATTTTCAATGAGTTTGTAATTGAGCTACCCGTGAAT
>CAZRJZ010000266.1:0-2592 GCA_964600465.1 uncultured Rickettsiales bacterium | reverse complement strand
ACGAGCCGATGCTTTACCAATCCCGTCTTTAAAGGCAATGGCGGCGGCGGGTTTGCTGTAACTCTCTTTTAGCCTGCCTGCGATAATACCGATAACCCCCGGATGCCAGCCTTCGCCATGCACAATGATAATGTCTGCCTTTTCTTGCGTCTGTGCTTGGGCGAGCGCCTCTTCGATCATCATGGACTCAAGGGTTTTGCGTTCCTCGTTGTATCGGCCAAGCTCACGCGCCAGCTCAAGCGCTTCCGCGGGGTCTTCGGTGGCAAGCAGGCGCGCGCCGTAATCGCTTTTTCCAACCCGGCCGCCGGCATTCACGCGGGGGCCTAAAATAAAGCCCACATGATAAGCCTCCGGCGCAGTTTCTACACGCGCCATGTCTAACAGCGTGCTGAGGCCGAGATTGCCACGTGCCGCCATGACTTTTAAGCCTTGCACTACAAAGGCTCGATTGACGCCTGTGAGCGGCACCATGTCGCATACGGTGCCGAGCGCCACTAAATCGAGCAGTGATTTTAAATCTGGCTCCTGGCGTGCTGCAAAATAGTTACGGCCGCGTAGCAGCCGGTTTACCGCTACGGCAAGTAAGAAAGCCACCCCTACGGCTGCCAATTGCCGATAAGCGGATGTCTCGTCAATACGGTTGGGGTTTACAATTGCCAGCGCGTTTGGTTTGCGGGCTTCTCCCTGATGGTGATCGACCACAATGACGTCCAGCCCTGCATCGGTGGCTTGCCCGATAGGATCGAAGGAAAGCGTGCCGCAATCTACCGTAATGATTAGCGAAACGCCGCGTTTTTTTAAGTCCAGCATGGCGGCGGCGTTAGGGCCGTATCCTTGTGCAATGCGGTCGGGGATATAGGCCGTTGGTTCTCTTCCAAGCATGCGGAAAAAACGAATAAGCAGCGCTGTGGAGGTGGCGCCGTCAACGTCATAGTCGCCATAAACCGCGATATGCTCTGCGGCAATGATCGCCGCTGCCACCCGCTCGGCGGCGATATCCATATCAAGCAGGTGGGACGGATCCGGAAGCAGCGCTTTGAGGCTCGGGTTTAAAAACGCGTCCGCCTGTTCCGGCGTTATCCCGCGGCTTGTGATAATGCGCGCCAATATTTCCGGCAATTGGCATTCTCTTGCAAGCGCATCCGCTTGCCGTGCGTCGTAACTCCGCAAGGTCCATTTTTTTCCCAGGAAGGAAGATTGGCAAAGCAGTTCTGGATCGGTAACATGAGCGGCGGTTGCGTGCATGCGCGCGATCCTAACCGAGAAACATGCTCCCAACAAGCCATTTGGAGCGCACCCACAGGCAGCGCTGCGGCGGCATAGGTATAACAAAATCCGCCCTCACCGGATTTCCGGCATTCCGCTGACGCGAAGACGCTCGAAAATCCTTCCTCTCCCGCGTGCGGGGGAGGCGGGTATTTTCCGCCGGCGCTAAATTTTATGCAGTGCGCATGCAGGGGGGCTTTGTTGCACTTTATAATAGGAAGAACAGCATGTTATTTTCTTATGGTAAACCACGCGACGGCTCGGCGGTAAAAATCATGGCTTGACATGCCGGACGATCACAATAAAAACTCCCAAGCTTACGATTAAGTAACTTGCAAGCAGAGAGAGTGTCAATGCATCCGTAATGATTCGTCGTGGAGCCTGGACATAATCTGCACGCGGTTCATTGATTCCTACAAACGTATCATTTGAAACAAACTGAATGACTGGTTCATATGCCCAAAGTTCTTATTGCCGATAAACTCTCCTCCCAGGCTGCGGAAGTATTTAAAAAAGCCGGTGTGCAAGCCGATGTAAAAACCGGACTCACCCCGGAGGAGCTTTTAAAGATCATTGGCGAATATGACGGGATCGCGATCCGTTCGGCCACCAAAGTGACAAAAGAGTTACTGGCAGCGGGAAAGAATCTGAAAGTCGTGGGTCGCGCCGGTATTGGCGTTGATAACGTAGACGTTCCGGCTGCTACCGCACGCGGCGTGGTGGTTATGAACACGCCGTTTGGTAATTCCGTTACTACCGCTGAGCATACTATCTCGCTCATGATGGCGCTGGCACGCCAGATTCCGCAGGCTAACGCTTCTACGCATGCGGGGAAATGGGAAAAGAACGGGTTTATGGGAGTAGAGCTTGCAGGAAAAACGCTGGGGCTTATCGGAGCGGGTAATATCGGTTCGATTGTGGCGGATCGGGCGCAGGGGATGAAAATGAAAGTCGTTGCCTGCGATCCTTTTCTTTCCGGCGAGCGCGCGGAAGCCATGCATGTGGAAAAAGTGGAGATGGATGAGTTGCTGAAACGGGCCGATTTTATTACACTCCACACGCCGCTTACGGAGTCTACCAGAAATATTCTTAACAAAGAGACGTTGGCGAAATGTAAAAAAGGGGTGCGTATCGTTAACTGCGCTCGTGGCGGACTGGTCAATGAGGCGGATTTGAAGGCCGCGTTAGAGTCCGGCCAGGTAGCGGGTGCAGCCTTTGACGTGTTTGAGGTGGAGCCTGCGAAGGAAAACGCGCTGTTTGGCTTGCCCCAGTTTGTTGCTACGCCGCATTTAGGAGCTTCCACCACGGAAGCGCAGGAAAATGTCG
>CAZRJZ010000265.1:0-2622 GCA_964600465.1 uncultured Rickettsiales bacterium | reverse complement strand
AGAGGCATTGAGCAAGCAGGACCTGTTTATCAATTCCACGCTGGCACAGTTTGGCGCCACGCTGCTCTGGAAGCTCTTCCGGGAGCTGCACATCAAGCAGCACGGCTGCTTCCTGAATTTATCTACCATGTCCGTTAATCCAATTAATATCAATTAATCATGAAAACAGCACTTGTACTCGGTGCCGGTGGGTTCATCGGCAGCCATCTCGTGAAGTGCCTCAAGAAAGAGGGCTATTATGTGTTTGCGGCAGACCTGAAGTTGCCTGAATTCTCCCCCACGCAGGCGGATGAGTTTATGCTGTATGACCTGCGCGGGTCGTATCAGGTAAAGAATCTGTTGCAAATGTTTCTTATGAAATTTCCGGAAGAGCCGCATGAAATCTACCAGCTGGCTGCCGACATGGGCGGGGCAGGATTTATCTTCAGCGGGAAGCACGATGCCGACATCATGCTCAACTCCGCGCTGATCAATTTGAACCTGCTCACGTTGCTGAAAGACAGCAGCGTAAAGCTGCCTAAGATCTTCTATTCCTCTTCCGCGTGCATGTACCCTGCATATAACCAGGAAGACCCGAACAACCCGCTGTGCAAGGAGGAGTCGGCTTATCCTGCGGAGCCTGACAGTGAATACGGGTGGGAGAAGCTCTTCAGCGAGCGCCTGTATCTCGCCTTTGCCCGCGAGTATAAGGCGGAAGTGCGCATCGCCCGCTTTCATAACATCTTCGGACCGGAAGGCACCTGGACAGGCGGACGTGAGAAAGCCCCGGCTGCCCTGTGCCGCAAAGTAGCTGAGGCGATTGCGCTGCGCCAGCCGGAATTTCAGCCGGTCGTCATGCAGGGAGGCGAGCTTGCCTACGATGCCACGAATAGCAGGATTCCTGGTATCGAAATCTGGGGCGATGGCCTGCAAACCCGTTCTTTTCTCTACATTGACGAGTGCATCGAAGGCGTGCGCAGGCTGATGGAGTCCGACTTTACAGGACCGGTGAACATCGGCAGCACGGAGATGGTCACGATTAATGATTTGGCGCACAGGATCATGCACATAGCAGGGCATTTATTGGATATCAACCATATCCCCGGACCCACCGGGGTGCGCGGGCGCAACAGCGATAACACGCTCATCTTTGAAAAGCTCGGCTGGGCACCCGCCCAGTCGCTGCAGACGGGCCTGCTGTTAACCTATGGATGGATTGCGGAACAGGTACGGAAGCAAAAAGCGCAGCAATAATGAGAAGCCCATTCCGCTCCAGCAAGCACAATAAGCTCGTGCAGGCAATTTACCTGAAAAGTTACGGATGCTGGGTAGGTTTTTTTGCTCCGCCAAAGTGGAAATGTCCACCGCAGGTATTTGACGTAGCATGGATGGTTAAAGAGGTTTCCGATGCGGATGTTGAAAAGGTAAATACGTGGGCGGGTGGACTGATTAAAAAACTTAATTCTTAAAAATGAGCACGAAATCAAAAAGAGTATGACAGCAGAAAACCTTTACACCCCCGGCTGCATCCGCACCGCATCGGGAATTTACATGAACGTGTTTGAGCCGACACCTGACATGATTTGCATTGAAGACATTGCGCACGCCTTGTCGCACCAGTGCCGCTTTGGCGGCCACCTGCCGCGCTTCTATTCCGTAGCGCAGCACAGCTTTCTGTGCAGCAGGCTCGTGGGCGATACGGATCCGGCAGAGGCGCTGGCAGGCTTGCTGCATGATGCCGGGGAAGCCTATCTCATGGACATGCCCAGCCCGATTAAAAGGCGGCTCACGAACTATAAAGAGATTGAAGACAAGCTCATGATGGTGATTGCGCAGAAATTCGGCTTCGCATACCCGCTTTCAGCAGCCGTGAAAAAAGCCGATGAGCAAATGCTGCAAGTGGAATGGGAGGTGCTGATGCTCAGGCGCGGCAGCCGCGACCCGCGCGAGAAAATCATGGTGCTGTTCTCCCCGATGATAGCGCGTAAATATTTCCTGACGGAATTCGAGAAGCTCTATAAACCAGCCGCAGATGGAAACCCTGTTTGACAACAATTCCGGGGCGGAGTTTTCCAAATGCGGGAAATACCGCTACAAGCTCTGGCGCATCTGGGATCCGCAGCTGCCCAAGGCGATGTGCATCGGGCTGAACCCGTCCACGGCCAATGCAACAAAGAATGACCAGACCATCAGCTACCTCATCCGGATGCTGTCCAGGCTCGGCTATGGCGGCTTTTACATGATGAACCTCTTTGCGTGGATTTCTTCCAGGCCGGATGACTTGCTTGCCTGTGCCGACCCGCTGGGCGAGAATGAGCAGAAGCTGCAGGAAGTCGCAGCGCTGTGTGACGAGGTGATTGTGTGCTGGGGCAGCTTTAAGCAAGCCGAACAGCGGATTAAAGAAGTATTGCCGCAGTACCCGGAGGCAAAATGTTTCGGCATCACCGCAACCGGAAAGCCGTTTCACCCGCTGGCCATGATGCCGCGCAACGGGCGCAACCCGGACGCGCCTGAATTATTTCTGTATAAAAAACTGCTTCATGAGTAGAGTAATTTTATATTCCCGCACGTTCCCCGCGTATCATCCGAAAGCAGGACAGCCGACTTTTTTCGTGGAGAAATTTCTCACTTCCCAGCGCGAAA
>CAZRJZ010000264.1:0-2626 GCA_964600465.1 uncultured Rickettsiales bacterium | reverse complement strand
AGTGAAAATAATTTCCTTCTCGTTAGCGCCAATTAAGTCAGCTACCTGACTTCTTGCCCGATCGACCGCTCCCTCCGCCTCCCAACCATACGCATGGCTGCGAGAATGCGGATTACCAAAGGCGCGGGTAAAATAAGGCAACATTTTCTCCACCACGCGTGGATCGGTGGGAGTCGTCGCCTGGTAGTCCAGATAGATAGGAAAATGAAGGTTGCTCATGGTGATATCAAAAATTCCAGCAAAAGGATACCAGGGGATAATATAGTATTGTTGATCTGTGCAGTCAACTAATTGAAGCAGTATTTCGTGAAGATTTTCCGAGCCGTTGGTACAATTTTTTCCATGCCGTTGTAAAGCGTTGTATATCGCTTTCTTTAGTATTCCAGCCTGCGCTTACACGAATCGCGGATTTCGCCATTTCCTCATTTGCACCCATGGCTAACAGCACATGCGAAGCCTCCACGCGGCCTGAAGAACAGGCCGAACCGGCGCTCACCATAATCCCCTGCAGATCAAAGTCCATGAGCTGCACCTCATTTCCCACCCCCGGCATTGAAACACAGGAGGTATTGGGTAAACGGGGCGCGTTTTGACCCCACATAACCGCCCCTGGGGCACAAGCAGCAATTTCGGCCTCCATGGCGTCCCGCCAGTGTTTTAAGCGCCCTGTATGGCTATCATCCTGCGAAAGCTCCACAGCCAGCGCCATCCCCCCTATAGCCGCCAGATTTTCGGTTCCGGGCCTTCTACCCTGCTCCTGCTTACCTCCGCGCATCAATGGCTGTAAGTTTAATTCTCCGCGCACCACTAGCGCGGCAGCCCCTAATGGGCCTCCCCATTTATGGGCTGAAAATGTGAGCATATCGGCCCCCAGTACCCCTAAATCCAGAGGTGTTTTTCCAAACGCCTGCACGGCGTCTACATGGAGCAAGCCGTTATATGTATGCACAATGCGAGCGATTTCTGAAATGGGCTGAATCACACCGGTTTCATTGTTGGCAAGCTGTATGGAGACCAAGGCGGATGAGGCAGATGAACGTAAAGCCGCGTCCAGGGATCCAATATCAAGAATACCTCCATTATGATGGCTCAAATGCAAGGGAATTTCTTGCGCCCACAACACGGAAGGATGCTCTGCCGCCGACACAAAAACCCGTCGCTCGGGAAACCCGCGCAAAGCCATGTTATTCGCCTCCGTGGCAGATGAGGAAAAAGCAATTTCATGCGGAAAAGCGCCTATTGTTTCTGCAATTTTCCTGCGCGCTTCATTCAAGAGATGCTTCGCTTTACGCCCGTACGCATGCACGGAAGAGGGATTGAGCGGCAAAGCCTGCACCGAGGCCATTAGCGCGGCCACCTCCGGTCTTAAAGGCGCAGTCGCATTATGGTCAAGATAAACAAGTGCGTCGTTCACCGCTTTTCCTGCACGATTTCCGCTAAATAAATGCCACTTAAGTAGGCGGCGATATGCTCGCCCAATCCCTCCCATAGATCGTGAGTTAAGCACTTGCCTTTGCTGGAAAGGCAGCCGCCTTCTTCGGCGCTGCAACGGGTCATTTTCAGCGACTCATCGGCGGAGGCGACAATATCGGCAATGGAGATGGCGCCGGCGTCACGCGCCAACCGGTAACCGCCGCCAGGCCCACGGATGGATTCCACCAGCCCCTCACGCCGCAGCTGAGCAAAAATTTGCTCCAGATAAGGCAGCGGGATTTGCTGCGCCTCCGCCAATTCTGCCAAAACAACCGGTTTTTCCGCTCCCCGCCCGGCCAAATCCACCATCGCCATCACCGCATACCGGGATTTTGCGCTTAAGATCATGATTGCTCCCAGTTCTTGGCTGTGTTTTCAATCCCGCTTTCCAACTCATCCACTCGCTTTCGCAAGACGCTGACCTCCTTTGATAATTGCGCCAGAACCTGGAGTATAGGGTCGGAATCTTCGCTGCTTGGAGTGCCGTAAGGCGCAAAGACATGCTCTTGCGCCTGGGTCTCGGCCAGCTTGTCTTTCACCGCACGGGCAGGAACCCCGACCATAGTGGCATTGACAGGCACGTCGGAAATCACCACGGCGTTAGAGCCGATACGGGCGTTATCGCCGATATGGATCGGTCCAAGCAGCTGCGCGCCCGCGCCGATAATAACATCATTGCCCACCTGCGGATGGCGAATCCCCTTGTCCAGAGAGGTTCCGCCAAGCGTAACATCATGATATATCGTTACATTATTACCAATTGCCGCGGTTTCTCCAATCACCACGCCCATGCCGTGATCAATGAATAAATGCGCGCCAATCTGCGCTCCGGGATGAATTTCAATGCCGGTAAGAAAGCGCGAAAAATAAGCGACCAGGCGCGCAACAAACTTGAAATTCGCCTTCCACAGCCAATGTGCCGCCCGATGAAAAAGCAACGCATGCAACCCAGGGTAGCAGAAAAACACCTCCCAACGCGAGCGCGCCGCCGGGTCGCGGGCAAGGAACGAATCAACATCGCTAATAATTTTCTTGAACATACAAGGCAATAACCCATATAAGGAGTGAGTTTAAAAAACAGTAATATAGCCAGGGAGCGCACATACTACCCTACAGTAGATTTTGCGAGTTAAGAGATTGATAAGATTTATAG
>CAZRJZ010000263.1:0-2631 GCA_964600465.1 uncultured Rickettsiales bacterium | reverse complement strand
CTTCAGGAAGTGATGGCGCGTTATAAAGAAAACGGGGCTGGGCTAGAAAGGCCGGCTGACCAGGTTCAACCCGACCAGCAATTCTATACCTATCCCCAGTTTTTTCTTAGCAGCATTATTTATTATCGTCCCGATTTGTGGACGATATGGGTCAATGGCGCTCCGATTACGCAGGCTGCGGCGCAAAATGATGGTGCGCTTGTTGTGGATTCCGTATTACCCAAAATGGTGACATTTACGTGGCGGGCGAGTGCGAAAGATCGGATAGCATGGGATAAGAGTCTCAATAACGCCAATGTTATTGTCAATAAAGAGGCGCGGAGCATTACGTTTGCTTTGCGCGCCAACCAGACGTTTTCCACCTATAAAATGGATGTTTTAGAAGGCAGGGTGCAACCCGCCGTCATCGATACTCAGCCCAAAGGGGCGCTCCCTGTTGAAATTAATCCGAAAGCTGCGACGTCTCCGTTACCGGCTAATTCTCAAAGCACGGGTTTTGATGGGCTACTTAACCGTTACCAGACTATTGAAAAGGAATAATTATGCAATCATCTGCGCTTCCCTTGGATATTGTTAACGTAGGAAAGAAATATTTGGGGAAGTTTGTGCTCAAAGGCGCCACCCTGCAGGTCAACGCGGGAGAGATTTTTGGGTTGATCGGCTTAAATGGCGCTGGAAAAACAACCCTTATCAAGGCGATACTTGATCTGATCCGGATGGAAGAGGGGAGCATCAGTTTATTTGGGCGCTCCTCAGCCCTTCCAAAAAGCAGGGAGAATCTGGCCTATCTGCCGGAAAAATTTCAGCCTTCCCGTTATTTATGCGGCCATGAATATTTAACGCTCGCGCTTTCGTATTATGGAAAATCATTCGATATGGAGGCGGCGCGCGCCAAAGTCGTTGAGTTAGATTTGGATCCCCGCGTACTGGAGGCTCGCGTAGCGTCCTATTCAAAAGGCATGGGGCAGAAGCTGGGGCTGGCGGGCGCTTTTTTAATTGGAGCGCCGTTGCTTATTTTGGATGAGCCGATGAGCGGTTTGGATCCTCGCGCACGTATTTTACTCAAAGAAGAGTTACTACGTCAGCGTCGCAGTGGTTGCACGGTGTTTTTCAGCTCGCATATTCTCTCCGATATCGACGAAATCTGCGACCGTATCGGCGTGATTCATGAGGGGGATTTATTTTTTACCGGCGCACCGGAGCAGTTCAAGCAGCGTTACGGCTCCGGATACACGCTGGAACAGACATTTCTTCGGGCTATCAACGCGCCTTCAAATCGGCAGGCGAATAGTAACGCGCAATCCACCTAAGGAAGATCGGTCTAAGCCAATAGTGCCGCCGGCTTTAAATATAATGTCTCTGGCAATGGTGAGGCCTAAGCCGACGCCTCCGTTATTCATATTTCGTGCCGGATCCAGGCGGGTGAATGGGCGGAATACCTCTTCGCGTTTTTCTTCAGGGATGCCGGGACCATTATCTTCTACCGTAATCTCTGCTTTGCCGGGGAGGCGGCGGACAGAAACGTTGCACTTTGTGCCATGCTTAAGCGCGTTATCCAGCACATTATGCAGCATGCGCCGGTACGCGTTCGGTTTGATTTCCAGGGAAATATCTCCTGTTTGTTCGTAATGGATATCGGCGCCGGTGCGCTTATAGTCGTTGATGATATCCTGCATAATGTCCGCAAGCAGCACTTCTACGGCCTCCTCTGCGGCGCCGCTGCGGGCAAATTCAAGGTATTCGGCAATCATCTCCTGCATTTGCGAAACATCGTCTTCCATTTCTTGCACATCGTCACTTTTCGGGAACATAGCCAGTTGCAATTTCATGCGTGTGAGCGGCGTGCGGAGGTCGTGGCTGATGCTTGCCAGCATTTCCGTGCGCGTGCGTATTTGCCGCTGAATGCGCTCGCGCATGATTAAAAACGCGCGTCCTGCCCGGCGTATTTCAAGCGCTCCGCTGGGTTTGAAATCTTCCGTATCGCGGCCTTTACCGAAACGCTCCGCCGCTTCGGCTAATTGCCGCATGGGGCGCACCTGATTGCGAAGAAAGAGCAGCGCAATACACAAGAAAACGCTGGAAGCGCCTACCATTCCAGCCAGAAAGATCATGGTAGTCGGGCTTTCCAGCCGCTTAGCGGAAGCGCGCAGTTCCAGCACGCCATTGCTCAGCTGTATGCTGGTTGCAATGTAATCGTCGTGTAGCCGTACATTGAACGGCATTACCAGCTGGCTCCTGAGCGCTTCCTGAAATTCGGGAAAATCGCCGGTGGATTCAACGGTTTTTAGTTTCGCAGAAGGCTTATAGGCGGCTTGAATATCGGTGTGGCTGCGAAAAAGATACATCACGGTCTCTTTGCGGATGTCCGCTTCGCTGGCCATGAGGTAGGCCATAAAGCTTATTTCTCCTGCGAGCGCCTGTGTGCGGTGGCGTGTGACGTTCTCCCAGTGCCGATTAAAGAAAAGAAATGCCGTAACTATTTGAATCAAAATAACCGGCACCACCACAATCAGCACGCCACGCCATAAAAACGATTTGGGAAGAATGTTCTTGATGAATTTGCGCATACCGATGCCTAGTTAATACCGAATAAA
This sequence comes from uncultured Rickettsiales bacterium, assembly GCA_964600465.1. Taxonomy (GTDB): domain Bacteria; phylum Pseudomonadota; class Alphaproteobacteria; order Rickettsiales; family SXRF01; genus CAYMDD01. The sequence goes on along the minus strand of CAZRJZ010000263.1, from coordinate 37 downwards.
CCGTATCCGGCCCCGCGTAGGGTTTGAATGTACACGG
>CAZRJZ010000262.1:0-2634 GCA_964600465.1 uncultured Rickettsiales bacterium | reverse complement strand
CCGCCGCAAAAGCCTTTGAGCATGTGGCCGGAAACACCCCCGTCGCCGTCGTCAGTGATCCAAAGTTTCTAGAAAGCGCCAGCCATATTGTCCTTCCCGGCGTTGGCGCTTTTGCCGATTGCATGCAAGGCCTGCAAAACCTCTCAGGTATGCTGGACGCACTCTCTGAATGCGTGCTTCACCAAAAAAAACCGTTTCTTGGCATTTGCGTTGGCATGCAGATGCTGCTTTCCCATGGCTTTGAGCATGGCAAACATGCCGGACTCGGCTGGATCGAAGGAGAGGTGCTTCGGCTTTCCACTGCCGCAAGCGCAAACGGCAAAGCGCTTAAGATCCCTCATATGGGCTGGAATGAACTGCAATTTTCCCAAACCGCGCACCCGCTTGTGCGAGGTCTTAAAAACGGCGATCACGCCTATTTCGTACATAGTTATTATGCTGCGTGCACTAACCCGGAAAACATCCTCGCCACCACCGAGTACGGCATTGATATTGCTGCCGTTGTTGCAAAAGAAAACATCATGGGCACCCAGTTTCACCCGGAAAAAAGCCAGGAAACCGGGCTGAAGCTCCTAAAGAATTTCTTGAAAATCTAAAGCACGGCTTGCGTATAAGCCTCCAAAACCATGCATTTTCTGCAATGGCGGTTGACGCATGGAGATTGTTTCAGTAATGATTAACCACTCTGACAGACTTCCTCTGAAATTCGTCATTCTGAGCGAAGCGAAGAATCGATCTCTGAAGATTCTTCAGTCGCTTCGCTTCTTCAGAATGACGGGATAAAAGGAATTTCAACGGGGGCCTGATGTTGAAAGAAATATTTCGGTTATTACCTATGCGCTTTCCTTTTCTGCCCAGATTAACCCTTTGCCTGCTGCTGCTGGCGACGCCGATGCTAACGGATGCCAAGGCTCAAGAGCCGGTGGGCGTGCCATTGATTGTGGTGCGGTTCAACCAGCCACATGTTTATTTTGAGCCTTCTTTGCGTACGGTAGTGGATAAAGCCATCTCCATCAAACCGGACGCTCGTTTCAGCCTGGTGCAGATATTGCCTGAAAGCGCTAATGGCCGGAAAATCGCCATCTCCAAATCCACCGCCGACAGCCACGTTGCCCAGGTAGTAGCCGTATTGCGCGGCCAGGGAGTGGACACGCGCAATCTTGCCGTTTCCCGCCGCTACGATACGCAAGTCACCTCCAGCGAAGTGCACGTATTTGTGGAATAGTTTTCCTCTCACCCCTTCCCAAAGGCGCTATGCCCGCTTCCCGCTTTAAGCCCGTTGTCCTATGCATACTCGATGGTTGGGGCCATGCGAAAAAGGACAACCAGAACGCTATCTCCCTGGCGCGTACTCCGCATTGGGATACACTCAACCACACCTACCCGCACACGCTTCTTAACGCCTCCGAGCTGCATGTAGGATTGCCGGAAGGGCAAATGGGCAATTCCGAAGTAGGGCACATGAACATAGGTTCTGGCCGCGTGGTGCTACAGGATCTGCCGCGTATCGATTTAAGCATCGCAGACGGTTCGCTGGCTGCGCACCCGCACATCGCAAAATTGGTGCAGGAGCTTCAAAAAACCGGCAAGGCGTGCCATATTCTGGGCTTGCTTTCTCCGGGCGGCGTGCATGCGCACCAGAACCACATAGCAGCGCTGGCACGTATCGTGGGAGAACACGGAATACCCGTATGGATCCATGCCTTCACCGATGGACGCGACACACCGCCACGCAGCGCGGAAGAGTATCTCGGTCATTTCCTGGGAAGCGTTTCTGGTCATAAAAATATCCAGCTTGGCACTCTCAGCGGACGCTACTTTGCCATGGATCGGGATAATCGCTGGGAACGCGTGCAGCAAGCTTACAGCGCCATAGTAGAAGCCCGTGGCCAACGCTCGGAAGACCCCATTAACGCGGCTTATCAACAGGGCATTTCTGATGAATTTATTCCCCCTTGTTGTAACCCCGCATTCAAAGGCATGGAAGATGGAGATGCGTTCATCATGGCCAATTTCCGGGCCGACCGCGCCCGTGAAATCATGAGCGCGCTGGTAGATCCGGATTTTGCAGGGTTTAAACGTGAGAAAATGGTGAATTTCTCCAGCGCTCTGGGCATGGTGGAATATTCCGCGCATTTAAGCCGCTTCATGAAAACACTCTTTCCGCCGGAAAAACTGGAGGGATTGCTCGGGGAAGTGGTGGCCGCCGCTAATTTAAAGCAGCTGCGCATTGCAGAAACAGAAAAATATGCGCATGTCACGTTTTTCTTCAACGGCGGACGCGAGGAGCCTTATGCGGGAGAAGAACGCATCCTTGTGCCCTCCCCCAACGTGGCCACTTATGATTTACAACCGGAAATGTCTGCCTATGAGGTTACGGATAAGCTGGAGCAGGCAATTGCAGTCCGTGCCTTCGACCTGATTGTGGTCAATTACGCCAATACTGACATGGTGGGCCACACCGGAAATTTACAAGCGGCAATTAAGGCGGTGGAAGCCGTTGATCAATGCATTGGCCGCTTAAGCAAAGCCGTGCTGGCTCAGGGAGGAGCGCTCTTGATTACCGCCGATCACGGCAACGCGGAGCAGATGTTCGACAGCCACACAAAGCAGGCACACACCGCTCATACCGTT
>CAZRJZ010000261.1:1025-2652 GCA_964600465.1 uncultured Rickettsiales bacterium | reverse complement strand
CTAACGACGCGCTTGGGGCCATTCCGCGTTTAATTGACATTGGGGTGCCGCCGACATTGCTCTCCGGTGCGCTGATTGGAGTGGTGGCTCAGCGCTTGACACGCAAGCTTTGTCCGCACTGCAAGGCCGCTAAAACTGCCGATGCGGAAGAGTGTCGTTTATTGGGGGTGGATCCTGCGAATCCTCCGCAGATTTATCAGGCAACGGGATGCGTGCTGTGCAAGGGAAAGGGCTATAAAGGGCGTATGGCGATGGCTGAAATTGTGCGCATGGATAAGACCATGGACGAGCTTGTCTCCACCGGCGCAACGCGCAAAACGATGATGGAATACATTCAGACCCAGAATTTTGTTTCCATGACGCAAGACGGCATCAACAAGGTGCTCGCCGGCGATATGGACATGAAAGAGCTGCTCAACACCGTAGACCTGACCGACAGATTTTGATCCGCCAGCGGGGCGCTCCCTCCCCGCAAGGTGGGGTGCCCCGCTGCCTGCGGCGGCGATTTTTAAAGCGTTTTACGCCGCTTTGCGGGCCTTGGTGGCGGCTTTACCGGTAGCGCTGCTAATTTCATCTAAGCTTTCAGCGGCGCGTTTATTGAGCACGTCCAGGGCTTCGAAGCCGGATTTGGTGAGAGTTTCGGTAACCTCACGCAGGCTGTTGATATTGCTCTCAAAAATGGAGCGCACATATTCGGCCTGCCGGTTTAGGCTATTTTCCGGGGAGGAACCGGCCTGAAACACCTCACGGGAAGCTTTCAAAACCTGCTCCACATTGTCGCGCAGCACTTCCGCCTGGCGGCGATACCCGGCCTGCACACCCTCTACCATCACCTGGTTGGCGGCCGAAATAGCCTCGACATTGCGGCGTTGTGTGGAGAAAAGCTGGTTAATGTCCAAAAAATTGCGGAACGATTCCGCGAAGGCGTAAGGGGATGTCATATGTCTGGCTCCTGCAATGTTTTTAAAAACGTAACTTAAAGCTGTTTAAGCGCAGCCACGATGCCAGAAAAAAAATAAACAGTCAACGGTTTTTTGTGCAGCGCAACATTTGTAATTGAGCGCCTGCCGCGAATATTAAGTTATGCCTCGCCTACGGTGTCAAACATGGCAATCTGCAAGGCGTCAGCCGGGGCTTTGCCACCCCACACCACCGCCTGGAATGCCGGATAGAAACGTTCGCATTCTTGCAGTGCGATATCCAAAATACTCTGCATTTGCTCATTGCTGACGCTCACGCCCTCGCCTAGCAGAAGAGTATGCCGGAACGTGATCACGGGTTCTTCACTGCTGATCATGAAATGTCCGATCCATAAGCGTTCATTGACCAGCGCCAACAGGGCATAGACTTTGGGAAGCGCGGCTTTGGGGACTTTTGCATCGAAGCCGGAGCCAACCGTCATGCCGCCCATGTCTTCCTGCCAGGAAAACCACATGCGGTAATTGCACCAAACGCCTTTGGCTTCCGCCAGCATTTCACCGTCATCAAGGCGGTCGAACGCCCAGTCACGGTCAGTTACAGCGAGTTCGACAACGTCAAGCGGATTATATAACGCATCTTCCTTGATCAGCACCGCAGTCATGAAATGGCCTCCATGACAATTATCTATCAGGTTTTAAGGTCGTCT
>CAZRJZ010000261.1:0-1015 GCA_964600465.1 uncultured Rickettsiales bacterium | reverse complement strand
TTTTTCGCCGCAAACACGCCGTAGAAGCGCCTTTCTATGCCAGTTAGCCTGCCAAAAATCTGCCCCTAATGCAAATCTTTTTACGCAAATTAATAAAAGCTTAAGAATATCAGCATTATACTCGGAGGATTTTCCGTGCAGCCAGATAACTTGCTGTATTATATTGCGCTTCTGACTTTCAGGCTCTCGATTTCACGTTGCAATTCCTGCAACAATTCAGCCTGTTTCTCCTGCTCCTCCCGCGCTTTAGTGGCCATAGCGCGCACGACCTCAAATTCCTCCCTGGTCACGAGGTTGAGCCGCGAAAGCATCGCCTCAACGTGTGATTTTACCCATTTTTCCATCTCGCGGCTGGCGCCAACGGCGCTTCCAAAAGTATCGGATGCTATTTTTGCCATATCATCCAGTAAGTTGCTGCTCTTTATCATCGGTTACCCCCATTGTTAACATTTACGATTTATCAATCCTTCTCGTATAGGCTCTCATATAGGATAATTTTTGGGTTTTACCATATGAAAACCGTTTTGGTGACCGGTGGCGCCGGATTTATTGGCTCTAATTTGGTGGCGGCGCTAAACGAGCGCAAGCAGTACAACGTGGTGGTATGCGACCACTTCGGCAGTGGGGATAAATGGCAAAATCTCCGTAACCACACGGTGTGGGACGTTGTGCATCCAGACTCCCTGGATGGCTGGCTGGAAACGCATGCGGAAGAGCTGGAGGCCGTATTTCATTTGGGCGCGATTTCCTCTACCACGGAGAACGATATCGACCGGATACTCAAAACCAATCTTTCGCTCTCACTCAAGCTCTGGCGCTGGTGCAACAAGCATGAAGTGCGCTTTATTTACACGTCTTCGGCGGCAACCTATGGCGATGGTTCGCTGGGCTTTGAAGATGATATTTCGCTTGAATTCCTGCATCGCCTCAAGCCGCTCTCCGGATACGGATGGAGTAAGCATCTCTTCGATTGTCACGTGGCCACTGGCTACGAGCGCGATGATATACGCTGCCC
>CAZRJZ010000260.1:0-2678 GCA_964600465.1 uncultured Rickettsiales bacterium | reverse complement strand
GCCGCTAAAATAGCGGTTCCAAGGGCAAAAGCGGCAATAAACGGCCAGCCGGCCCTATGAATGGGGGTGCAAACAACTTTTTTAATCGTTTCAATGAGATGGTTGTCTCCGGGCTGCATTATGTTGTTCTCCTTTGAGATTTTTAGGCGCTTTAGCGAAGTTTCTACACTAAGGGTTAGATTGCTGCAACGGCCAAAGCACAAAGATAGCAGAATCGAGAACAGCCGCGTTCAGGTAAGGGTTTACACCGGTGTTGGGGCTGTTGTATAAGTGCGTCAATAAAAGAGCGATTACAAAAAAATGAGAATCTGGAGATTCTCCTTGCGAGCAAGGCTAGGCGTATTGGATAGAATGGCAGCTAAAAAGAGTCGCAAGGGTGCTGTGTTCACTCTAGATTAGATAGGAATTGTTCATGAAACGTTTTATGAATCCCTTGGCGGCGATGTGCTTGTCCGTTGCCGTCATGTGTCTGCTTCCTGCGGTTGGCTGGGCGCAGGGTGCGGTTGAACCCCCGAGAATTGATACCGGCAATACGGCGTGGATGCTTGTCTCAACCCTGCTCGTATTGATGATGACGATTCCCGGCCTGGCGCTTTTTTACGGCGGCATGGTGCATAAAGAGAGCGTGTTGGCCACACTCATGCAGAGCTTTGTAACCTGCTGCTTGGTCAGCGTGCTATGGGTGGTGTACGGTTACAGCTATGTCTTTACCGAAAACTCACGCTGGCTTGGGAATGCGAGCAAGATCATGCTCTCGGGCGTTGGCGTTGACACCCTTTCCGGCGATATACCGGAAACTGTTTTTATTATGTTCCAAATGACCTTTGCCATTATTGCATGCGCACTGATTTTTGGATCGGTGGCCAACCGTATTAAATTCTCTTCAGCGCTCGTGTTTGTGGGGCTATGGTTTACGTTTGTGTATATTCCCGTCGCCCATTGGGTATGGGGGCCGAACGGGGCGCTTGGCGGGGTTGGGAATGCGGAAGCGAAAGGCATTTTTGGCCTTGGCGTCACGCTTGACTTCGCCGGTGGAACGGTGGTGCACATTAACGCTGGTATTGCGGGACTTGTGGCTGCGTTGGTGCTGGGGGCGCATAAAAATTTCGGCAAGCCGGATGAATCGCCGAAATACAACATCGTATTTAGCGTCATCGGCGCGTCGTTGCTCTGGGTGGGTTGGTTCGGCTTCAACGCCGGATCCGCTCTTTCGGCAAAGGGACTTGCCGGCATGGCGATACTGGTGACGCATATTGCCGCCGCCGCCGCTGCTCTAGCCTGGATGGTTATCGAGTGGATGACGCGCGGCAAGCCCAGTGTTATCGGGATCATTTCTGGGGCGGTAGCAGGTCTTGTTGCCATTACACCGGCTTCCGGTTTTGTGGATCTTGCCGGCGCGCTGATTATTGGCGTTGCGGCCGGCTTGTTGTGTTTCTGGGGTTGCCAATTGAAGCACAAATTACGCTTTGATGATTCGCTTGACGTATTCGGGGTGCATTTTGTCGGCGGTGTGGTGGGCGCATTGCTTACTGGGTTGCTTGCAGTGGAATCCATAGGCGGGAAAGCCGGTAGCATGACCCAGTTCGTTGCTCAATCCGAGGGGGTTGTTGTGACCGTTGCATATACTGGCGTTGTTTCGTTTGTTATCCTTAAAGCCATTGATGTGGTGATGGGCCTGCGGGTTACGGCTCTGGCCGAAGAAGAGGGCCTGGATATGGTCATCCATGGTGAAGGTGTGCATAACTAAAATCGCCCGGATTCCCTCCTGCGTTCGTAAGCGCAGGGGGGTATCTGAGGAATAGATTTTTAGAAAAATATTTTCATCCCCCTTGCTTTGCGTTATAGCAGGCGCATGTTGACAGCGAAATACGCAAGACCCGGCTATTTTCTCCGCGCCTCTCCCATGCTTGCGCGCATTGCCGCATCGGCCGCGCTTTTGCTGTTCTGCGTAGGGCTTTATCTTGGGCTTGTTGCGTCGCCCCCGGATTATCAGCAGGGTGAAGCCGTGCGGATTATGTACGTTCATGTGCCCGCCGCGTGGATGGCCATGGGGGTATACGGTTTTATGGCCATGAGCAGTGCGGTATATCTTATTTGGAAGCACCCCATTGCCGATGTGGCGGCGCGCTCCGCTGCGCCGTTGGGGGCTGTTTATACGTTGATATGTTTGCTTACCGGGGCGATATGGGGAAAGCCCATGTGGGGCGCATGGTGGGTGTGGGACGCACGCCTCACTTCCGTGCTGATACTCTTTTTCCTCTATATAGGGTATATGGCGCTTGCTCATACGCTTGACGATTCCGCCCGTTTGCGCAAAGCCTGCGCTATATTGGCGTTGGTGGGATTTGCGAATCTTCCCGTGATTCGTTTTTCCGTGCAGTGGTGGAATACGCTGCATCAGCCGGCAAGTGTTATTAGAAGCGGAGGCGCTTCTATCCATGATCCTTTGATGTTGTCGGCATTGTTTGTGATGGCGGGCGCGTATTTAAGTCTATTTATTGTATTGCTTGCGGCGCGTATGCGCACGGAGTTGCTGCAGGTAAAAATCCGCCGCTTAGCGGATTCTTGAGCAGGTTAAGGCTTTAATACCACAAGCTGATTGACGGTACGGCATAAATACTTTACCCCTCGCGGCTTAAAGATGAGGGGATTTATGCTTGAGCTTCGTCCCGACTTAA
>CAZRJZ010000259.1:0-2684 GCA_964600465.1 uncultured Rickettsiales bacterium | reverse complement strand
GTGAATTCCCCATTCCGCTGGTGGATTCCGACGGCGCTGTTTCCGTAACCTATAAGCCTTTTGGTATCAGCCTGAATTTTACCCCGACCGTACTTTCGCAAGACAAAATCAGCTTAAATGTCGCGCCGGAAGTGAGCACCATTTCTTCGCTCGATTCCATCACCCTCAGCTCCAACACTGCCTTTGCCATTCCCTCTATCCAGACGCGCCGGGCGCAAACTACCGTGGAGCTTGGCAGCGGCCAGACATTCGCCATTGCCGGTCTTTTTAAAAATGACCGCTCTAATAACATTGACCGCTTCCCGGGCCTTGGCGAAGTGCCGGTACTGGGAGCGCTTTTCCGCTCGCAACAGTTCCAAAACGACCAGACCGAACTGGTTATTCTAGTGACCCCGTATCTGGCGCGCCCTTCTTCGGAAAAAATGGCTTCGCCGCTCGATGGATACACCCCTCCTACCGACAAACAACGTGTACTAGAAGGAAAGCTTTACCAGGAAGCACCCTTGCCATGGCTGGCGGATCCAGGACGGCAGACCAATATCAACATCAATCAGCCAAGCGCCCCGGTCGAGCCGGTGCTGATTACGCCCGTTATTAGCGAACCACAGCCCCCCACAGAGCCTGCCGTTACCGCACCTGTTTCGCACAAAAGCAGCATACCGGAAAACGCCGTTATTCTAAATGAAGCCAAAGAAGAAGTCGCTCCTTCCGAGGCAGCGAATGAAACGCTACCGGACTCTGCCACCGCAGAATCTCAAGAAGAAAAAAAGGAGTAATACCCCCATGCGCAGCGCCTGCTTTATTCCGCTCATCGCGCTTTCTGCTTGTAATCCCAGTAGCGATTATCATGGCATGGAGCCGGCGGCGTATCACGCCACGTTTTCTAAAACCAACCGGGTGGAAACGCTTTATGAATCGCACGCGTTATATTTCACCGCCCAAGGAACGCTTACCAACGCGTCAAAGGAAAGTTTCAAGCTTTTCTTAAACGATATTCCGCCTGACTCCGTGGAACGCGCCACCATTCGCATGCGTAGCGCTAATACAGCACGCAGCCTTTATATCACACGCCTGATGCGGAATCAGGGTTTTGCAAAACGCGTTGTCGACAGCGTGGCCGACCGACATGTACGACCAAACGTGGGGTATGTGGATGTAACGTTTACGCAAGTTGTTTCCCCGGATTGCCCGGACTGGCGCAAATCATCCGTCACCAATTACAGCAATACCCTCCACAGCAATATGCACTGCGCAGTCCTTACTAATGTGGGCATGACTATCGCCAACCCGCGCGATCTGGAATACAACCCTGGCCGCGTCGTTGCGGATCCGGAAAGGAACGCGCAGGTCATCGGACAGTACCGTAGCGGAACCGTCACTGCTGCTCCTCCTGCCACTGCCACCGGCAGCGCCTCCACCGCTACAACACCAGCGCAGTAAGGCATGCCATGGCTGCACTGCATACCGCTTCCCATGACGCCGTTGGTAATCAGCCGTTCCTTGCTTTCGTAAGCAAACCTGAAGATATCGCTACCTTAAGAGCCTTTGCTGCCGCTAAACAATGGGGCGACGCATGTATTTTAGAAGGAGATATCCGCACTGCCACCGAATACCTGCAGGCGCACCCCTCGCCGCAGGTGCTCTTCATTGAACTCCCTTCCGCCCAAGAAGCGCCGGCACTTCTGGACGCACTGGCCGATTATTGCGCGCCGGACACAAAAGTGATCGCCACAGGATCGGTAAACGAATACAGTTTCTATTGCTGGCTCACCGAAGTCGGAATTTTCAGTTATCTGCTGCAACCGCTTAATGAAAACAGCCTCCAATCCGCCTGGGAACGGGCAAGCAGCAGCGCTTCTGATAGCGCGGCGCCTAAGGAAGTTGGTAAAATCGTCGGTATCATGGGCGCACGCGGCGGCGTTGGGGCAAGCGCAATAAGCGTGATGCTGGCCTCTTTGCTTGCCAGGCATGGATCTAAGGAAGTTTCCCTCATTGACCTTGATCCGCAAGACGGCAGCATCTCGCTTTTGTTAGAATTAGAGCCCACGCATGGCATGCGCGAAGCGCTGGAGAAGCCGGACCGGATCGACACGCTCTTTCTGGACCGGCTCATGGTAAAAGCCGGGGAGAATTTGCGTATTTTAAGCACAGAAGACACGCTTGGGGAGCCGGTGCATTACCATGAACACGCCGCCCATGTACTGCTTACAACGCTAAAGGAAAAATTCGGTTTCAGCGTCATTGATCTTCCAAGGAATTTCAATAATTTCACACGCAGCTGCCTCCGCCGGTGCGATCAGATATTGCTGGTCTGCGAACCGAACCTACAATGTTTACGCGAGGCCATGAGAATTCATGATTTCTTCCGCGATAGCCTGCATATTCAACCGCCGCAATGTATCCTCAACCGCAGCGCCATGGCGGCTAAGTTTGAAATCAGCAAGGCTGATTTCGAAAAAAGCCTAAAAGCGGAAGTTTCTTTTACCCTCCCCTTTGCGCCGGATATTTTCATGAAAATTGGCGCTGATATTCCGGCCCTCAAGCAGATGAATGCCCCAGCCATGAAGACGTTGCTTGCGCTTGCTGCGTCGATTGATCCCACGATGGCGCTTCCTTCCTCGACAAAAGAAAAAAAGCCTAAAGGCTTTCTGAAAAAAGGATAATGCATGTTCGGGCGGCGCGGC
>CAZRJZ010000258.1:1260-2711 GCA_964600465.1 uncultured Rickettsiales bacterium | reverse complement strand
TGGCGACAGTGTCATCCACAATATCCGCACCCACATGCGCGGCCTGTTTTTCCATTTGCTCCATCAGCCAGGGGCCTTGCACGGCGTGCTCAAAGCCGGGGTAGTTCTCCACATCCGTAGTGATGGTGAGTTGTCCGCCCGGTTGCAGGCCGCGCAGGAGCATGGGCTTTAAGGAGGCGCGCGCCGCGTAAATGGCCGCCGTGCAACCGGCAGCGCCGGAACCGATGATCAGGATTTTAGTGCGATGGGTGTGCGGCATAGTTCCACGTCATCAAATATGAGTTTCAGGCATTATCACAACGCTCCCTGGACCCTAGAGTTTTCCGGCATTGTTTTTCAAGTACTTCGCCACGCCCTCGGGAGAAGCATTCATGCCTTTGTCGCCACGATTCCAACCGGCCGGGCAGACCTCGCCGTTTTCTTCATGGAATTGCAGCGCGTCTACCATCCGGATAGCTTCGTCTACGTTGCGACCCAACGGCAGATCATTGACGACCTGGTGGCGCACAATGCCTTTGGCGTCGATCAGAAACGTGCCGCGCAGCGCCACCGCGTCGCCAAGCAGTACATCGTAGGCGCGGGCGATGGATTTGGTAAGATCCGCCACCATCGGGAATTGAATATTGCCGATGCCGCCTTTTTCCACGGGCGTGTTTTTCCAAGCTAAATGGGTAAAGTGGGAGTCCACCGAGACACCGATGACTTCGGTTTTGCGAAGTTTGAATTCTTTGATGCGATTATTAAACGCAATGATCTCAGACGGGCATACGAAAGTAAAATCCAGCGGCCAGAAAAACAGCATCCCGAGCTTGCCTTTTAAGTGCTTCTTTAAGCTAAAATTTTCCTCGATGCTGTTGTCGGGCATCACGGCTTTAGCGGTAAAATCTGGGGCTTCTTTGCCAACGAGTACGCTCATAAAAGACTCCTTGAAAACGAGGTTTAAGGTTATCGACCGTGTTATATATACCACTCGCACGTCAAGATCCGCTTTTCTTCACAGGCGGATGTATCGCCCACTAATACAAGGAAAAATCTCGAAATATCCATAAGTATCCCGTCGATTTTTCCTTGTATCATTGAACGAAAATCCTTGGAATAAAACCAACTCTTGACGTGCGATAGGTATAGTAACGTAAGATCCAGGCCAATATAGGTGCGTGGTTGATGCTTTTCAAGTAATGCCGCGGACAAACCCAAGTTTTGCGCGGCGCAGCCAGCGTAACGCAATCAATATATTGGTTGCGAATTAGTATCAGTGTCCGGCCCCGGGAGGTTGGGTTGGTAGACTGTATTATGGCCGCAACCGCTTTTTGAAGAGGCAATCCTTGTCACGCTCAATAAAAAGCATTATCCCATGTTGGATCATATAAGGATTTCTCATAAAAAACATGAACGCTCCTCTTAATATCGCCATGGCAGGGCTGGGCACCGTTGGGTGCGGCGCCTTAAAG
>CAZRJZ010000258.1:0-1250 GCA_964600465.1 uncultured Rickettsiales bacterium | reverse complement strand
AAGCCGCATTGCTGGAGCAGCGCTGTGGGCGAGCCTTGCGCGTGACGGCGGTGAGCGCCCGGGACACTTCAAAGGACCGGGGGCTTGATTTATCGGGGATGCAATGGGTGCAAGACCCTGTGGCGCTTGCCGATATGCCGGGCGTGGATGTGGTGGTCGAGCTGATCGGTGGCGCGGAAGGCGTGGCGCGGCAGCTGGTGGAGCGGGCTTTAGGCAGCGGAAAATCCGTGGTGACGGCGAATAAAGCATTGATTGCGCATCACGGAGTTCCGCTGGCGGAACTGGCGGAACGTAACAATGCCGTGTTGGCGTTCGAAGCGGCGGTGGCTGGCGGTATTCCTATTATTAAGGCATTGCGCGATGGCCTGGCAGCCAATGCGTTTACGCGCATTGCGGGAATTTTGAACGGCACATGCAATTATATTCTCACGCAGATGTGGCAGCATAAAGCACCCTTTGAAGAGGTTCTAAGCGAAGCGCAGCGTTTAGGGTACGCCGAGGCGGAGCCGAGTTTCGACGTGGACGGCATAGACGCCGCGCATAAGCTTGCCATTCTTGCAAGCCTTGCTTTCGGTGCGGCGCCCACGGTTGATCATGTGTACACTGAAGGCATCCGCAACATCACCCTTACTGACATGCAATGCGCCTATGAGCTGGGCTATTGCGTTAAATTGCTTGGTGTTGCTACGTTAGGTGAAAATGGCGTGCTGCAGCGTGTGCATCCCTGCCTGGTGCCTCTTTCTTCGCCACTGGCCAACGTGCATGACGTCTATAATGCCATCCTTACCGATGGCGATGCGGTAGGCCGCGTGTTTTTCGAAGGCAGAGGCGCAGGCGCCGGCCCAACCGGGTCTTCGGTGGTGGCCGATATTATGGATATTGCGCGTGGCGCGGCCTATAAGCCTTTTACGCTGCCGGTGGATAAGTTGGCGCATTTCAAATATGCTCCTATGGAACGTTTAAAAAGCGCTTATTATTTACGTCTTTCCGTTACCGACAGGCCGGGGGTTTTGGCGGAAGTGACAGGTATTTTCAAAGGCGAAGGCATCTCGGTGCGCTCCTTTGTCCAGCATTCGCGTAAACCCGATGAAACGGTGCAAGTGGTGCTGACTACGCATGAGACATTGGAATCTTCCATGCAAACGGCGCTGAAGGCCATTGGCCGCATTACTTACGTTAAAGAGCCGCCTTGCGTGGTGAGGATAGAAAATTTATAGCGCTTTAGCCTCCAGCAATTCATTGTAAAGAGC
>CAZRJZ010000257.1:0-2719 GCA_964600465.1 uncultured Rickettsiales bacterium | reverse complement strand
CTATATCCCGTCCTTTCGCGGCGGCGTCGGCAAGCAGTAAGGCTGTGCCAGAAGGAGCGTCGACCTTATGGCGGTGGTGCATTTCCATAACTTCAATATCATAATGCTCGTTGAGCTGTGCCGCCGCTTGCTCCACCAGCGCTGCAACCACATTGACACCTATCGAAAAATTCCCGGATTGCACGATGCGTGCTTGTTTTGCGCATGTGCCAAGTGTGGTTTGTTGCGATGCATCAAATCCGGTGGTGCCGATAATATGAATGCCGTTTTGCGTTGCAACATGGTTTGCAATCTCCATGGAGTATTCCGGCAACGTAAAATCAATGATGGCATCAACGCCGGATAAAAGCTCGCCCGTGTCACGGGTAATGAATGTATGTGCGTAGCCATGCGAAGCAAGGAGCGCCGCCGCATGTGGAATCTCTTCCTCACGTTGCACACTTGCCGTGGTAATCTCAATATCCGTAAAGCCAGACGCGGATTCCAGAAGTGTTCTGCCCATGCGCCCAAGCGCGCCTGCGATGGCGATTTTCATAAGTTCCAGATTTTTTTATGGTGTAGATCGGAAAGTTAATAACCCCTATAGCATAATCAGGCGTCTTTTAGCAAATCCTCTTCCGGCCTTAGAATGCCGGACTTCCAACCTTACAAATCCCCAAGGAAATCGCGTATTTTAGCAAAAAATCCTTCCGATTCCGGGCTGTGTCCTTTGCTGTCCGTAGCCTCGAATTCTTTAAGCAGCTCTTTTTGCTTCTTTGTGAGCTTCACGGGTGTTTCCACATGCACATGAATGTACATATCCCCCTGGTAGCTGGCGCGCAGGACCGGCATGCCTTTACCACGCAAGCGGAACTGGTGGCCGCTTTGCGTGCCTTCAGGGATCGTTACTTTAACGCGTCCCCCGCCAAGCGTAGGTACCTCGATCGAGCCGCCAAGGGCTGCCGTACCCATTTTTAAGGGCACGCGGCAATGAATATCCGCTCCTTCGCGCTCGAATAAGGGGTGCTTGCGTACCGAGAGGAATATATACAGATCCCCCGGTGGACCGCCGCGCAAACCTGCTTCTCCTTCGCCTGCCAGCCGGATGCGCGTACCCTCTTCCACACCGGCAGGAATGGTAACGGACAGGCTTTTTTCTCGCTTTACCCGCCCGGTGCCGGCGCAATTACGGCAAGGGTTTTTAATGATTTTTCCACTTCCTTGGCAAGAAGCGCAGGTACGCTCGATAGTAAAAAACCCTTGCGATGCCCGTACTTTCCCGTGGCCGTTGCAGGTTGTGCATGTTTCCGGTTTGCTGCCTTTTTCGGCGCCTGATCCCGAACACACGTCGCACGTGGCGGAGGTGGTGATACGGATAGTCTCCTGTTTACCTTTATAGGCGTCTTCCAGGGATATTTCCAGGTTGTAACGTAAGTCAGCGCCTTGTGTAGGGCCATTGTTGCCGCGCTTGGCGCCCGAAAATCCACCGAAGAGATCCTCGAAAATATCGGAAAAGCTGCCTGAGAAATCAAAGCCCTGAGCCCCATGGCCGCCGCCTGCTCCCTCAAACGCGGCGTGGCCAAGCCGGTCATAGGCGGCGCGCTTTTGATCATCTTGCAGTATGTCATAAGCGTGGCTGATGGATTTAAATTTCTCTTCCGCTTCCTTATCGCCCGGATTTTTATCCGGATGATATTTCATGGCGAGCTTGCGGTAGGCCTTTTTAAGCTCGTCAGCAGAAGCGGTTTTGCTGACGCCGAGAATTTCGTATAAATCTTGTTTAGCCATAAATAGCGTGCCTAGCGTTTCAGAGTGAAAGAGTGATCTGTAGCCCTTAATGCAATATTTGTCATAGATTTTGGATTTGAGAAACCCTCGCCTCTCCTGAAAAAGAAACCAGAAGCATGGATAGCGAGGGCGAACAATATTCCTGCTAAGGACTATGACAACATCTTCAGTGCCAGACTTTAAAAAGATCTAACAATCCGCAGATCGGTGCGCGGATCATCCGTGTTTTTTCTTCTCATCCACTTCCTCATACTGCACGTCAACTACATTATCTTCAGGATTTCCGCTCCCTCCTTCTGAGCCGGATGCTGTATTGCCGTCGCCGGCGGTGCTGTTTTTATACATAATCTCACCGATTTTCATGGAAGATTGCGTCAGCGCGTTCAGGCAAGACTCAATATGATCCTTATTCTCCTGCACCAATGCTTCTTTGAGCGTTTTCACGTCTTTTTCAACCGCGGATACCGCATCGGCAGGGGCTTTATCTCCCAGTTCTTTAATTGATTTTTCGGTCGAGTGGATCAGCGCTTCCGATTGATTACGAAGCTCCACCAGTTCACGGCGGCGTTTATCGCTTTCAGCGTTGGCTTGCGCGTCTTTAACCATTTTATCAATATCGGCGTCAGAGAGTCCACCGGATGCCTGGATACGGATTTGCTGCTCTTTGCCGGTCGCTTTATCTTTGGCCGATACGTTCACAATGCCGTTTGCATCAATATCGAACGTCACTTCCACCTGAGGCATGCCGCGAGGAGCGGGGGGGATGCCCACCAGGTCAAATTGACCGAGCATTTTGTTGTCAGCGGCCATTTCGCGTTCGCCCTGGAACACGCGGATAGTCACGGCGGTTTGATTGTCATCGGCGGTAGAGAAGGTCTGGCTCTTTTTGGTAGGAATAGTGGTATTGCGGTCAATAAGGCGCGTAAATACCCCGCCCAGCGTTTCAATGCCT
>CAZRJZ010000256.1:0-2721 GCA_964600465.1 uncultured Rickettsiales bacterium | reverse complement strand
TCTTCATAGACAATATCCAGCGGAATATCCTGGCCGACCATATGGGTAGAAACAATCGCCGGTAGACGTATTTCAATGCATTGTCCGGCTTGCACCTTATATGTTGGGTCCTGCAAGACATAAGTGTCTGCGCCGGCGCATAACGTAATGCGTCCTTGCTCAAGCAACGCCTGAATACGGCTACGTGATAAGCTCGGCACAAGCGCGCTCAACGCCTTATCAAGGCGTGTTTTTGCGTTTGTGTCGGGAATAATGATCGTATAATCCGGCGTCTCCATGGCGTGCAGGGTAATGCTTCCCTGCCAATTCAGCAATGGCTACGGCATTTTCCTTAAAGATTGCGCTCGGCGCGGCGAATAATTTCTGCTAACAGCACAGCCCGCTGGCCTTCGCTCAGGCGCATGGTATCGGCTTGTTTCCGTGCTTCCTGTGAACGTGCGCTATCGGCCACCGTGGTTTTACGCTTTTGAATATTGAGCGCGCCGGAAAGCAGCGTTTGCAGGAGCGCCTGGACTAAATCCACCTCCGCGCTTGGAGCCGAGGGCGCTCCTGCCCCCATCAATTCATCGGCGAGTTTTACGGAAACGGCAGACGCGGACTGCCTGGATCCCAGCAGTTTTTCTATCTGACGCAAATGCCGCTTTCCCTTGCCGGAGCCGGAAAGCGCCTGAGAAAGCACCTGAATTGCCAGAGAATGGACGGCGGCATTAGAAAAACCAGGCATAACTGCTCCGAAACTGCGGGTTAATATCGCCTGATCGTTACAAAGGCACGGCCTATCCGGAAGGCCAAAAAAACTTCAGTGGGCTTATTTAAAACGGATTTTAGCATATAAAATCAGGCCTGAGAGAAAGAGCGTTGCAATGTTGGCGTAGATAATCGAGGGTTTTTCTATTATAACTCCGTAAATTAGCCAAAGCGTCACCCCGACGGTCATCAGGCTGTACATGCCCAAAGAGATTGAGCGCGTGTCGCGGCTGCGCAATACCTTCCAGGCCTGCGGCGCATAGGCGGAGGTAGTGAGCACTGCGGCAAGGCCGCCAATCCATTCCGGATGCATCATGTCCATAGGCAAAGCACATGCACTCGTTTGTTGACCCACGCAGGAGTATCTTCTAGCCTATGACGCCGTGGATGTACACAGACGACTTTATGACCAAAGCCCTTCTTCCTCCTGGATGTTACGATCTCCTCCCCCCTGCCGCTAGTGCAGATACCCGTGTTTTGTGGCAATTACTCTCTACGTTCGAGTCTTTCGGGTATGAAGAAGTCGCGCCCCCTTTGCTGGAATATACCGATACGCTGCTTGCAGGCAGAGGCGGAGAATTTGCCACACAGATATTCCGCGTAATGGATCCGGAAGCGCAAAAGGTGATGGGCATACGCGCCGATATGACGCTCCAAGTGGCGCGCATCGCGGCCAGCAGGCTGGTAGCCAGCCCACGTCCTATGCGCCTTTGTTACGCAGGGCCAATTTTACGCGTGCACGGAGACAGTCTGCGAGAAAAACGGCAATTTACTCAAGCAGGCATTGAGCTGATCGGCGCGCAGAGTCCGCAGGCGGATGCAGAAGTCATCGGCGTTGCGCTGCATGCGCTTGCGCAAACCGGCATTCGCTCAGTGACCGTGGATCTCAATATGCCCGCTCTGGTCGGCGCGTTACTGGCCGACGATGCGCTCGACCCCGAGGAAATAGCAAGCGCCATGGATGCGGTTGCTCATAAGGACGCAGCCAGGCTCGAAGCTTTTCCATTGCGATATAAACGAGAGCTGGCGGGTCTCTTAAATTCTGCAGGCCCTGCATTAAGTGCGCTTGACGCTATCCACGGGCTGGCGCTTCCTGCGCGCGCGCGCCTATTGGTGGATCATATGCAGAAATTGGTGGAACTGCTCTTACCCTTGCACAAAGGGGGCGTCACGCTTATGCTTGATGCGGTTGAGAGCCGGGCATTTCAATACCATAGCGGGGTGAGTTTTTCATTCTTCGTCCCCGGCGCTTCAGTAGAAATCGGACGAGGAGGCCATTACCGGATTGATGCGCAGGATAAGTCAGAGCCTGCCACCGGTTTCACATTCTACGCTGACCATTTACGGCATTTGGCGCCGCAACAACCACCAAGAGCAAGGGTCTACGCCCCGGAGGGGATCAATGCTGCATCGCAACAAAGCCTCGTGGATCAGGGATATGTCTTAATTGGCGGACTTGGCGCGGAAGAACATCCGCAAGAGACCGCGCGCAAACTTAAATGCCAGTATTTGTTCGACAAGGGCGAGCTGGTAGCGATATAGAAATAACTGGATCTAATAGGTACGAAAACATGACGAATGTCGCAGTAATCGGTTCCCAGTGGGGAGATGAAGGAAAAGGAAAAGTGGTCGACTGGCTGTCCGAGCGCGCTCAGGTGGTGGTGCGCTTTCAAGGCGGACACAACGCCGGGCACACGCTGGTGGTAGATGGGGTAACGTATAAGCTCAGCTTGCTGCCCTCCGGCGTGGTGCGCGGCGGCAAGCTCAGCATCATCGGCAACGGCGTAGTTATCGATCCATTTGCTCTTTTTAAGGAAATAGAAACGGTAAGCAAACTAGGAGTCAGCATCACGCCACAGAATTTAAAAATCGCAGAAAATGCCACGCTGATCCTTCCTGTTCATCAGAAAGTCGATATGGCGGCGGAAGATATTCGCGGGAAAGGGAAAATCGGCACCACCGGCCGTGGCATCG
>CAZRJZ010000255.1:0-2737 GCA_964600465.1 uncultured Rickettsiales bacterium | reverse complement strand
CACCCGTGCAAAGCAGAAGATCACCCCATAACTTCATACAAGCGCCTCATGGGGCGGTCCTGTTCACGCGCTCAATAACCTGCCTTCCCTAAAATCAACCTTCTTTACATCTGTTCCGGGCATGCTATAGCCTTACCCATCTTGGATAACGCACCGGCTTTAAGAGTGCGCAATGTAAGGACGCAGGCAAAAAAATATTCGGGAATCTTCTTTTAGAAAGGCAAGTTATGTCCACAGACAATGTATTTAAAATGATTCAGGAAAACGACATTCAGTTCGTTGATTTCCGCTTCACCGATCCCAAAGGGAAATGGCAGCACACCTCCTACCTGGCCGAAAAAGTCGATGACGCCAGCTTCGAAGACGGCATCATGTTCGACGGCTCGTCCATCGCCGGCTGGAAATCGATCAATGAATCCGACATGATTCTCATGCCCGAGGCGACTTCGGCTTTCGTTGACCCGTTTGCAGCGCAACCTACCATGGTTATTTTCTGCGACGTTATCGAGCCGTCCAGCGGCCAGCCTTACGGGCGCGACCCGCGTTCAACCGCCAAGCGCGCCGAAAACTACCTGGCCTACAGCAACATTGGCGATAAAGCTTATTTTGGACCTGAGCTGGAATTCTTTGTGTTTGATGACGTACGCCATAAAGTTACCGGCACCGGCAGTTTTTATGAGCTGGACAGCGAAGAATTCCCAGCCAATACCGGAAAAACCTATCAGACCGGCAATATGGGACACCGCCCCCCCACCAAGGGCGGGTATTTTCCCGTTCAACCGGTAGACTCGCTCTCCGATTTACGCGCAGAAATGCTTGCCACGTTGAAACTGGTCGGCATCAGCCCGGTATTGCATCATCACGAAGTGGCGCCCGCGCAGTGCGAGCTGGGATTTGACTTCTCCACCCTCACCGCCACAGCGGATAATGTGCAGAAATACAAATACGTGATCCACAACGTTGCGCATGCTTATGGTAAATCAGCCACATTTATGCCTAAACCCATTTCCGGCGACAACGGCTCCGGCATGCACTGCCACCAGTCAATCTGGAAAGATGGAAAACCATTGTTTGCGGGCAACGGATATGCCGATCTTTCGGAGATGTGCCTTTATTACATTGGCGGCATCATCAAACACGCCAAGGCGCTGAATGCCTTCACCAACGCATCCACCAACAGCTACAAGCGCCTGATCCCAGGCTTTGAAGCGCCGGTATTGCTGGCCTATTCGGCGCGTAACCGCTCCGCCTCGATCCGCATTCCGTATGTGGCGTCACCTAAGGGCAAGCGTATTGAAGTACGTTTCCCGGATCCCACCGCCAATCCGTACCTGGCGTTTTCAGCCATGCTCATGGCAGGGCTGGACGGGATTGAGAAAAAAATCCATCCCGGCGACGCGATGGACAAAAATCTCTACGATCTTCCGCCCGAGGAGTTAAAAAACGTGCCGAACGTGTCTGGATCTTTGCGCGAAGCTTTAAACGCGCTGGATGCCGACCGCGCATTCCTAAAAAAAGGCGATGTTTTTACCGATGACCAGATCGACTCCTATATCGATCTTAAAATGCAGGACGTCTATCGCTGGGAGCACCTACCGCATCCGGTGGAATTCGATTTGTATTACAGCGTGTAATCCAGCAAGAATCCCCTCTCCCGCTTGCGGGAGAGGGCGGATTTTCAAGCGCTCCGCGTAGGCAAACCGAAAATTAACCATTATACGCTACGCTGAATAGCCGTTGTTCTTTCAATAACAGGATCTGTTGTGAAGCATACGTACACTGAAACCATCCTCTTAATCGAACGCCTGCACCGCCGTTTTCTAGACGTTGTAAAGACGGAGCTGGACCGGCTGAAAATTGATGACATTAACAACGTCCAGACGCTGATTCTCTACAATATCGCCGACGAACAACTCACCATTGGGGAGCTCATGCAGCGCGGCTATTACCTGGGCTCCAATGTTTCTTATAATGTTAAGAGCCTGGTGGAAAGCGGCTACCTGATGCAAGAGCGCGCACCGCACGACAAACGGTCAACCCGCGTAAAGCTCTCGGAAAAAGGCTTGGAACTTTGCAAAAAAATCGATGCGCTTTACACACGCCACATCCGGTCGCTGGAAACAACGGAACCACACATTGAAACGCTCGCTCACACCAACCAGTCGCTGCTGCAACTGGAGCGCTTCTGGACGGACTATATTAATAACATCTACAAGATACAGCCAGCTGACGAAAAGTGAGCCGCTATGGCGTGACGTTTTAGTCTTCCACGTCTATATTCTCGTCCGTGAATGAAAGACCGTTCTCCGCGTCTTCTTCATCTAAAATAACGCCGCCGGCATCTTCAAAAGCCTCTTCTACCTCGCCGCCGCGTGCGGCAGGCAGATTGCGCGCAGGCTCTGCAGAAGAACCACGGGAAAAAGAGGTAATCGTATCTTCCCTCAAATCCTCTAAAGAAACCGTACGTTCAGCGATTTCACGCAACGATACAACGGCATCCTTGTCGTTATCCCTATCCACGGTAAGCGGGTTACCGGAAGCGATTTGCTTGGCGCGCTGCGCGGCAAGTAAAACAAGCTCAAAACGGTTAGGGATGTGCATAATACAATCTTCTACGGTCACGCGTGCCATAATCTTAAAGGACTCTCTTATAATTATTTCTTGAAAGGATGTCTTAATAATGGTTTCCTTGGCCAAATACAATCTTTTTTACGGTGTTTGGTGATGGCGGAAATTC
>CAZRJZ010000254.1:2177-2746 GCA_964600465.1 uncultured Rickettsiales bacterium | reverse complement strand
ACTCCATTTCCGCAATCGGTTTTTCCGGCGGCGGCTTGCTTGCCTCGGCCCCATTTTCCAAACCCGGATCAGGAGGAGAGGTAAAGTCTTGCGCCGAGACCACAAGAGGAGCAAACGCCCCTATAAACACGGCAACTCCATACACAGTGCGCTTTAAGAAATTCATGCCTCACCTGCCTGGCATTGGAGGTGGCGGGATCCCCGGCGCAGCGGAAGGTTGCGGCGGCATGGGATCTTTAAACCCTATCCATTGAATGCCAATTTCATTATTGAGTAGCGGCGTGGTTTTCAGCGCCTTATCCCCTTCCTGACTACGCATCATAAGCAACCGGGTGATACTCAGAAACGCAGGCGCCTGGTTTTGCAAGTCTTCTAAAAAATGCACCGTTTCCAGATCGGTGAAACTGCGGAACTTAATGCCGCCCTCACTCACGATTGCAGCCGCTCTAGGCCTTACATGATCAGGCTCTTTGCTACTCTGCGCCGGATTAATTTCTGCATAAAATTTCTCGAGGATGTATTTTTTCTGTAATGCTTCAAGAAGAGGGGAGAGCGTTTTGCGCTCCAAT
>CAZRJZ010000254.1:0-2167 GCA_964600465.1 uncultured Rickettsiales bacterium | reverse complement strand
GCCGTGTTCGGGTTGTTGGGAACCTGTCCGGTGAGTTGACTTTTCTGACGGCCCACATCTTCCGCCATATCAGAAAACACCCACGCAACAATGCTAAGTATAGTAAGAACACCAAGCAAAAGGGCGCCTTCCATGCATAACCGCCGGATGAGTTTTCTTATTTTCATGGCGCCCCGCCCGGCGCTACAGGAGCGCGCGTAAGAATAACCTTGCCCTCAAAAGCCAGTTCAGCCTTGCCGGAAATTTCTTTCTTTAAAGCATTCCCCGTGCCAAGCTCAATTTGCACTTTATCCGTTTCCTTGGCCACGCCTTGAAGAGAGGAATATTCGAACTTATAGCCTGGCATAGCTTCCTTTAGGGCAACCAGCAGCGCCTCCGATTTTTTTTTCAATTTTTCCTGATCTCCACCGATATCCATAAATTCAAGACCGATGGAACCGAAAACCATTTTATTACCCAGTGGAAGCTGAACCAGATTTGGCGCCGCTCCCTCCGGAGGGATTCCGGGCGGCGGTACAGGAGGCGGGAGCGGAGGGGCTCCAGGCCGTGCGGACGCCGTTGCCGCTACGCTCCATTCCACTTTAGATACGAGAATATTCTCACCCAACGCCCCCGACAATAATTTAAGAAAAGGCATCGGAGTATAGGTCTGCTCGCCCAGCTTATCGTAAAGCATAACGGCGTCTGAAAGCTTATCCAGATCTTTGGTGAATTTTATCGCTTCTTGCCGCGCCTCCTCCAAAGCGGTTTGCGCGCTTCTTCTACGTTGCTCGATAGGCGACAAAGAGTCGGTAATCTCCCAGTAATCGTATCCGTAAGCGCCCGTCAGATAGATCAGAAACAAGGCGGAAAGGGCCGCAGCGGCCCGAATGCCCATCATCGCTTTATATAAATTCTGCACCTTGGCTAAAACAGGGCTTAAAAACGTCAGCACATGCTTCTTGGCTGCGCATACCGCCGCCAGCATCACGACATCTCCGAAACGATCCCCAGGCTGGGTTGATTCCGCCATGCCCAAAACCTCCGCCAGGCTATGAGGCGTTAGCAGGTGGCTCCGCCCTACCCCAAGACGCTGCGTATCAATTTTCTCAACGATATCGGCAGCCGCAACAATAACCGCCTCAACCGCCGAACTGTCCTTTAAAGACATCCGGCGCAAATACTCGATTGTGCTGCTTATTTCCTGCTCGATCATTCCGGCCGCAACGCTTGGATCATTGTCGCTGAGCGATTGCGAAAGCCGGGTAAACACCATTTTTCCGTTTTGAAAAACAATCTGCCGGAAGCCGCTGACTTTATTGTGGGTGATAACAAAGGCCCACGGGCTATCAATGCGCCCGAACAATTGCGCCTGAGTAAGATTCTTCACCACAAACTCGCTTTCAAGCGGAAACAGGTAGACGCCGGCGCAAATATTAGGAAGCTTCTCCACCCACTCCATCCATGCCTGAACGGCAGGAAGACTCTCCGCCGCGACCAGCATAAAATTCCATTCTTTTTTGTCATTTTTCTGACGCGGCATCATCACGGCGCCTTTTAGCTCCACGCTCGGAAATTCACGCATAAGGCGTTTTTGCATCAATTTTTTAGTGCTGAAAGAGCTTACGGGCGGCAGAGTTTGCTGTACGTAATGCTGATCCAATGTATCGAGAAAAACCTTCATGGGCGCTTTCGGATGCTTGGCCAATAACTGTTCAAAATCCTTCAGATACTCATCGGAGCATTCCGGAGCGAAATAGCGCTGGGTGACGCAATGATTTTCAATGTGAACCAGAATCGCGCCTTCATCGCCAACCAGTAGAGCAAAGCGCGCACGGGAAGGCAGGAGCTTTTTGCGCTTCACCGTTTTCTGTTTTTTCTCGCCACGCGCTTTTTTCTCTTTCGCAGGTAAAGCGTCAGGACGCTTGGACAATGTGAGAGTGGGAATACGCATAAGGGGAAGGTATAACGGCTTTTTATGCAAATGGCAAAGCAACACCTGACTAGTAACGCTTTTTACCAACCGCGCAAGTCCGCATGGACGAGCCGCAGCATTCCCCGACTATCGCTATGATTCGATATCGGGACGATTTTGCTGTACCTATCGCGCGTCAAGAGCTGGACTTATTCCAAGGATTTTCGTTCAATGATACAAGGAAAAATCAACGGAATACTTATGGATATTTCG
>CAZRJZ010000253.1:0-2751 GCA_964600465.1 uncultured Rickettsiales bacterium | reverse complement strand
CGCCATTGCCCAGGCAGAAATTGAGAACAAAGAAATGCCGGGGGTGATGCATGAGGTGGTATTTAGCATCCAGCATTCAGCATCCAGCATTCAGGAGTTAACAGCGAATGCTGAATGCCCAATGCCAGATACTATCACCATTGCCACCACCCGTCCGGAATTACTCGGCGCATGCGTAGCGGTGATGTACCATCCGGAAGATCCGAACGCGGATACCTATAAAGGAAAGCACGCCATCACCCCCCTGATTGGCGTTAAAGTGCCGATGATTGCCGATGAATTGGTAGAGCGCGAGAAAGGCACCGGCCTGGTGATGTGCTGCACCTTCGGCGATGATACGGATAAGGAGTGGTGGCGGAAACATAAGCTGCCGCTGCGAGCCCTGCTTGGTAAAGAGGGAAAACTGGATTTCGGCAACATGCTCTATGTGCAATCGTTTGCTGAGAAAGCGCCGTTTGTGGAAGCATTGCAAGGCTTAAAGCCCAAACAGGCGCAGGCAAAAGTTGTGGAGCTGTTGCAGGCAGAAGGCGCATTGCAGAAACTCACTCCCATTACCCACACCGTCAAATGTGCCGAGCGTTCCGGCACGCCGATTGAAATTATTCCCACCTATCAGTGGTTCGTTCGCGTGGCGGATAAAAAGGAGGCGCTGAAGGAAAAAGGCGCCGCGTGCCAGTGGCACCCGGAATACATGAAAATCCGCCTCGACCAGTGGATTGACGGCTTAAAAGAGGATTGGTGCATCTCCCGTCAGCGCTTCTTCGGCGTGCCGTTTCCGGTGTGGTACTCCAAGCGCGCTGGCGAAGAGGGAAAAATTTTGCTGCCGGAGGCGGATCAATTACCGGTCGATCCGCTGGTAGATTTACCTGAAGGATATACGCGCGCAGAGGCAGAACCAGACAAAGACATCCTGGACACCTGGGCCACCAGCTCCATCAGTCCGCAAATCAATGCCGACAGCATTCAGCATTCAGTATTCAGCATTCAGGAGTTAGTAGCGACCAGCAACCAGCGGTCAGTGATTGCTTCCCCAGATGCTGAATGCCGGATGCTAAATGCTAATCCGAAGCTCTTCCCCGCTGATCTTCGGCCACAAGCGCACGAGATCATTCGCACCTGGGCGTTTTACACCATTGTGAAGGCGCATTTGCATAGCGACTGCATTCCCTGGAAACATGTAATGATCTCCGGCTGGTGCCTGGCCGCCGATAAAACCAAAATGAGCAAATCCAAGGGCAATGTGGTAACCCCCGTGGCACTCATTGAAGAAAAAGGCGCGGATGCGGTGCGTTACTGGGCATCCACTTCGCGTTTGGGCGCGGATACGGCCTTTTCCGAGGACCTGCTCAAAATAGGCAAGAAGCTGGTGAACAAGCTATGGAACGCCAGCCAGCTTGTGGCGAAAGTGCTGGAGGCGTTACCCGGTATGCCTGACACACGATTGCCTGCCACCGATACGTTGGACCGCTGGATTCTCACGCGCTTGCATAAAACCATCCTCAAAGCCACCGAATGTTTCGAAGCATTTGAATATGCGGATGCGCGCGCCGCGATTGAAGATTTCTTCTGGAATGACTTCTGCGACAATTATTTAGAGCTGGTGAAAGTGCGGGCGTATAGCGAGCATCCTGGCAGTGCGCATGCCACGCTGGCTGCATGCTTGGAAGCCTTGCTGCGCCTGTTCGCGCCGTTCGTTCCGCATGTCACGGAAGAGATTTACAGCCATCTCTTCGCGCAAAATGCCGGCTCTATTCATGCACGCGGCAATTGGCCAAAATCGGCAGAGTACCTTCTGGACGAACCTGCCGAGCGAGCAGGCATGGCCGCCGTGGAAATTTTAAATGCGGTACGAAAAGCAAAATCGGAAGCGAGCGTTTCGATTAAATATCCGGTTACACGTCTAAGCATAGCGCGCAATTCAGAGGCTGCGCCGGAATTGGCGGCATTGCGCAGCATAGAAGACGATATAAAAAATGCCGGTAACGCCGAGGCTGTTATGTTATTAGACCATGCGCCTGAAGGTTTCGTTCAAACCGCGCAAGGATGGTTTTCGGTGCAGGTAGAATTAGCGCCTGATGCAAATAGCGCAAGCGTCGCCTGATACGTCAGCGGGGCTGAGTTTTTTCGGGACATTTTGAAAAAAAAGCGTAGACTTGGCCGCGCTGTTTATTCCCTGTTCTCGTGAAGGAGCTTTGCCATGAAATCCCTAGTTGCCGCCTGTATTTTAACGCTCTCCCTTGCCTCAAGTGCCATTGCGCAACAACCCCTGCAGACGCAGTATGGCGCCGACCAACGCAAAGCAATGGGCGAAAAACGAAAAGAAGCCATGGAGAAAAAACTGGCCAAACTCTCCCCTGAAAAGGCAGCCATGGTGCGCAAAAGCCGCGAGGAAATGCGCGCCGCCAATCGCCCGAAATACGAAGAAATGGACAAACTCCGGGAGGAAATGCGCAGCCTATTAAAAGCGGAACCTTTCGATAAGGAAGCCTATCTTGCAAAAGCTAAGCGCATGGGAGATATTCGCCATGAGTTGGACTTAAAACGCTCAGAAAATATGGCAGCAACGGCTTCAAAATTAACCGCCGAAGAACGCGCTATCCTTATAGAAAGGCGCTAACAGAGTCATGGCGTTGCTGAGCAAATCATCCGCTGTTTCCGGATTTAACGCCGGGGCGGCGCTTTTGCGTAGCCGTGACTGGTTGCTGGATGTTTTGATGCCGCTACCCAGGCAATCCGCGCCTGCAAAAGCAC
>CAZRJZ010000252.1:0-2759 GCA_964600465.1 uncultured Rickettsiales bacterium | reverse complement strand
GATGCCCTACATAGGTGCAGGCAAGTCCCGCTTGCGTAAAATAGGGGGCTTCAAATGGCAGAAGCAGTAACAGATGATCGAATAATTCAGCGCATTTTTGCGCGCGTTCCGGCTTATATGCCCACACGGTTGGCGCTACGTAATGAACCAGTTTCATGCCGGCGGCGCGTTGTTGCTGAAGCTTCTTTGCAACCCGAAAGTTAAAGCCTGGAGAATCAATGGTAATAACCATGCAGGGTTGCTTTGCGCGTATATCCTCCATCGTTTGCTCAATACGCGCCATTAAGGAGATCATATGCGGCAGAATTTCAGCAAAGCCCATTAATGAGAGTTCCTGGTAAGGAAAAAGCGATTGCAAGCCCTCTGACTGCATCTTCTCGCCGCCAATACCATAAAACTGAACGGGGGTCGGGCTTGCCAGGCGGATTTCGCGCATTAATCCCGCGCCCAGCGCATCGCCGGAAGCTTCTCCTGCGATAAGATAGATCATTCGTGGAGCCGTGTTACTCATGGGTGATACCGTATAGGAATAGCCGGTGTTTGTCGGCAAGCGCCGTGGTGGCGTGGCTGTCAATGATAATGGTGCTGCCTGCTTCCACCGCAATTCCCGCCAGTCCGGCGGCATGCGCCTGCTGCACGGTGTGTATGCCGATCGCCGGAAGGTCTGCCCTGTCTTCCTGCTGAGGTTTTTTTGCTTTGACCAGAATGCCGGAAGGCGCGCGACTTTTTCTTAAAAGAGCGCATTTTGCCAGCAATGCTTCCGTGCCATTTTCATCTTCTTCCGCCAGCAGCTGGCCATTTTCTACCACTACCGCTTGTCCGGCGTCACGGGCGCCAAGTGCGCGCGCTGCGGCAATGCCTATTTCAATATCCGGCATTGCATGCCTCGAAGGGCTGACTTTTCCGAGTGTTCCCGGTTGCGCTAAAACGTCCGGCAAAATATCGTGAATGCGCAATACGCGGAATCCTTCCTCTTCGAAAAAAAGAATGAGTTGGCGAAGCAATGCGTCGTCGCCGCCAAAAAATGCCATGCCCATACGGGCAATGAGTTTTGCGCCCCTAGCGTCGGGTTTAAGGGATGACAGCGAAGGGCGCTTAATGCCGCCTGCCATAACTAAGTCTTTTACCCCGCCAGCGTTTAAATGATGAAATAACTCCTCCACTGCGCCTAAGCGCACGCAAGCATGCGGATGATGGAGATAAGGTGTCATGTCGGTGCCGCCCTCGAATCCCACCACAAACACCGGACGTTTTTGCTTCGTGCAGGCTTCGATAATTTCGCCTGGCAATGAGCCGGAGCCTGCGATAATGCCAAGAGGGGAAAACTCGGGCGTATGCGTCATGGTAATCAACAATTATTCGCTAGCTGCAGGAGTGGCCTTTGGAACGCAAAGCGAGCGCTTGGATTCCGTTTGGATAAACGCGATAACTTCCTGTACCGTCTCTTGAGAAAAAGCTTTTCTTGCCTGTTCGGCGCGTTCAGAAAGAGTAGCCTGTTCTGCGTTGAATATCTGCGTATACGCGTTTCTGAGTGCGTGAATTTCTTCGCGCTCAAAGCCCCGGCGCTTCAAGCCCACCAGGTTCAGCCCTGCCAGGCTCGCGCGCTCGCCAAGAACGGAGCCATAAGGAATGACGTCATGCTCCACGCCGGACATGCCGCCTATAATAGCGTGCCTGCCAATGCGAACAAACTGGTGAATGGCCGCAAGTCCGCCAATAATGGCGTGGTCGCCTACTTCCACATGTCCGGCCAGTGTGGCGTTATTGGCTAAAATCACATGGTTTCCTACTTTGCAGTCATGTGCCACGTGGGCGCCTACCATAAACAGGCAGTGATGGCCGATTTGCGTCAGCATGCCGCCGCCTTCGGTGCCGGGGTTAATGGTGACATGCTCGCGGATAACGGTGTGCTCACCGATAGTTAGTTCCGAGGCCTCACCATGGTATTTTAAATCTTGCGGGTTTGAGCCGATGGAGGCGAAAGGATAAACGGTACAATGCGCGCCGATACGCGTTCGGCCATCAATAACCACATGGCTTTTAAGCTCGGTGTTTTCACCGATGATTACTTCTTCACCAATCACGCAGTACGCGCCGATAGTTGCGTTTGCAGCCAGCTTCGCGCCGGGAGAGATAATGGCGGTAGGGTGAATGGAGGTCATGTATTGGCTACTTGCTTATGTAACCATTCCGCTTTTCTTTCTTGCATATATTTTTTTACCTCTTCAACGCTATATATTTCTCTTCTTGCCACGGCAGCTTCCGTTTCTACTAACTTTTCCTCCACGTCGCGTTTCCAAGTCGCATAGCTAGAAGACTCAGCATTCATGACGCGTTGCAGGGCATTGCGTATGACCTCTTCGGCGGAAGCCAACGCGCCCGTCTGAATCTGCTGCGCGATAAACCCTTCAAGTTCTGGAGGAAGAGAAATCTGCAAAGGTCTCATAATTTTGCTCCTGTACCTTTACCCATCCTATTAATGTCTTATTGTGCCTGCGAGCGTATCAAGGAACATTGCCACTATAAAGCCTCTTGCCAAATACATCCACACCCGATGATGCACATTGGGAGCGCAATTCCACACCGCTATTAATCCCCATATTTTAATGAGCGTAATTGCTATCACTAATATTGCTAGCTGTGTATGGCTAAGAAATCCTACATTATGGGTTTCGCTATAAAGTGCATTCCCGATAGCGAGTGAAGCAGCACTCACCCAGGCTATAAAGAAAGGCCAGAAGACTTTCGTAAGCGGAAGT
>CAZRJZ010000251.1:1629-2808 GCA_964600465.1 uncultured Rickettsiales bacterium | reverse complement strand
CTGAAAGACGATCGGAATCGAGGCCGAGGTTCCGGCAAAGATGCGAGAACCTGATTTATATATTGCTGTGGGCATTTCAGGGGCTATTCAACATCTTGCAGGCATGAAAGAAAGTAAGGTGATTATTGCCATCAATAAAGATCCGAATGCGCCTGTTTTTGAAATTGCGGATTATGGGATAGTTGCAGACTGGCAGGAGGCGCTTCCGCCAGTTATTGCGGCATTTGCAGGAAAGTGATTGTGTATGTTTGATGGCGTAGCCGTAGCGCAAGTCAATGCCACTGTTGGTGATATTGTAGGAAATCTGCAGGTTGTGCTTGAAAGCGCGCATCAGGCTAAAGGGCAGGGTGCGAAGCTGGTGGTATTTCCGGAGATGTTTTTATGCGGCTATCCGCCGGAGGATTTAGTGCTTCTTCCGGCTTTTCAGCAAGAGGTGCAACGCACGCTTTTCTTCCTGGCGCAAGAGCAGCGCGCGCAGAATCTTCCGGCGCTGCTCATTGGCGGAATTGACGTGCAGGATGAGCGTATTTATAACGCAGCTTTTTTATTAGAAGCCGGAGAGATTACCGCTACCCGGTATAAGTATGATCTTCCCAATTACGGCGTGTTCGATGAGAAGCGTGTATTCTCAGAAGGCCGTATGCCTGCGCCGATCATGGTGCAAGGCCTTGCGACTGGAGTGCTGATTTGCGAGGAGATATGGAGCGAAGAGGCGTCGTCTTACTTAAAAGAACAGGGCGCTGAGCGTCTGATCGTGATTAATGCCTCGCCTTTTGAAGCTGGCAAATTGCATGATCGTCATGAGCTGATTGCCAATAGGGCGCGCCAGGCTCAACTGCCTATCTTGTATGTCAATCTTGTCGGTGGACAGGATGAAATTATTTTTGATGGCGCTTCTTTCGCCTGCGATAAAAACGGTGACATTACCTGGCAAATGCCGCAGTTTGAAGAAGTGGTTGCAGGTGTGGAGTCAACGGAAATTCATGCCCACAAGCGCCTTTTAGATACTGAACAATGCTGGGTTGCCGCTACGCTTGGATTGAAGGACTATGTGGAGAAAAACCGGTTCCCCGGCGTGGTGCTTGGTCTTTCCGGTGGCATTGATTCTGCCGTTACCGCTGCCATGGCCGTAGATGCATTGGGTGCGCAGCGCGTGCTGGGAGTGCTGCTTCCATCTCC
>CAZRJZ010000251.1:0-1619 GCA_964600465.1 uncultured Rickettsiales bacterium | reverse complement strand
AAAGCATGGAAGATGCGCTGGAATCCGCCAGGTTACTTGGGATACGCAGTATCACGCTGCCCATAGAGCTGCCGATGCTGGCGGTGGAGGGTGAGCTATACCCCGCGCTTGGAAAGCTGGACTTAAAAGCGGAAGACTGGCGCAAAAATATTGCCGTGGGCGGTAATATGCAGGCGCGCTTACGGGCAGTGCTTTTAATGGGAATCAGCAATGCCAGCGGCGCTATGCTGCTTAACACCAGCAATAAGTCGGAAATTGCAATGGGCTTTTCCACCCTTTACGGAGATTCCTGCGGAGGCTATGCGCCCCTGAAGGATATTTATAAAACGGAAATATACGCGCTGGCGGCATGGCGTAATGCTGAGCAACGCGTCATTCCGGAGCGCTCAATCCAAAAAGCGCCAAGCGCTGAGTTAAAGCCCGGGCAGAAGGATTCTGACGAGTTGCCGCCATATCCTGTGCTTGACCCTGTACTTCGGTTGCTCATTGAAGAACGCGCCTCCGTTGCTGATATTATTGCAGCAGGGTTTGAAGCAGGCGTTGTGCATAAGGTGTACCGCGCTTTGCGTTTGTCTGAGTATAAACGTCGGCAATCTCCTCCGGGGGCCAAGGTAAGCCGTGTGCAGTTTGGCCGGGACCGTCGCTACCCGCTTACTAACGCATTTGAAGACAGGTGAGGTTATAAGCATCATTTCAGTTTGTAATATCCGTGTGTGGGATATAGACTCCGGGCTATGTTAACAGTGCGTTCTTAGTGAAGGAAAATAGTTATGGCTGAGCATGGTTTTGACCTGGTAATTATTGGTGGTGGGCCAGGTGGGTATGTGGCTGCTATTCGTGCCGCGCAACTGGGGATGAAGACGGCGCTTGTGGAGCGTGAGCATTTAGGAGGCATCTGTCTTAACTGGGGCTGTATTCCAACCAAAGCGCTTCTTAGAACCTCAGAGATTTATCGTCTCATGCAACATGCTTCTGATTTTGGCTTGAAGGCCGAGAAAATCAGCTTTGATTTAGCAAAAATAGTGGCGCGCTCACGCGGCGTTGCAGCGCAGCTTTCTAAAGGCATTGCGCATTTGCTGAAAAAAAATAAAGTTACGGTTTTTTCCGGTCAGGGGAAGCTGGCTGGTAAGGGAAAATTGGTTGTTGAAAAAGATGGCAAGGTTCAGGACACTATCACCGCTAAACATATTATTCTTGCCACCGGCGCGCGCGCCAGGGTGCTTCCCGGACTAGAGCCGGATGGAAAATTAGTGTGGACGTACAAAGAAGCTATGGTTCCGGATGTGATGCCAAAGAGCCTGCTTGTGGTGGGATCGGGTGCTATTGGCATTGAATTCGCCAGTTTCTATCACGCACTCGGCGCCGATGTCACGGTGGTGGAGGTGATGGAGCGGATCTTGCCGGTGGAAGACGAAGAAATTTCCACGCTTGCACGTAAGAGCTTTGAAAAGCAAGGCATGAAGATCCATACTGCCACGAATGTAAAAGCGCTGAAAAAGGGCAAAAACAATGTCACCGTTACATTAGAGGCCGGCGGTAAAACACAGGAAGTAACTGTCGATCGAGTGATTCTTGCCATTGGTATTGTGGGAAATACGGAAGGGCTTGGGCTTGAAAAC
>CAZRJZ010000250.1:0-2812 GCA_964600465.1 uncultured Rickettsiales bacterium | reverse complement strand
GGGATGACGGCTATACAATTACAATAGGTTAGTTGATTATTAAATCACTCTGTTCAAGCTTAAACCGTCACAGAATCTTCACACGATTAACGAGTAACACTTATGGTAAAGTGGATGGTGGGAACGTCTATGGAAAAAGGAGGTTAGGAGCTTCGCATGAAGTCAGGAGGAGGAATAAAAACTCCTGTTTTTCAAGATATTGATGCGCATGAAGAAAAAACTTCTCCGCGTAATCAGGAGGCTTTTGCCGTAAAAATCCCCTCGCTTCCCGATCAGCCGTGGATGAAATTCAACCAATCCGCCACCAATAATATGCAATTCGGAGCCTATGCGCCAAGCGCCGATAAGCCCCTGGATCTCTCCAAGGACGCCTGGGAAAAAGAAAAGAAAGAGTTTAAACCCGAGCCATGGAACTCCACGCCGCAAGGACGTTTTGCCCTTCGCTGTTTCACACGCGGGGTATTGGGTTGTTTGTTTTACGCGGCAGGCAATCGGGCAGCGACGGCGGGTATGCGCGGCTACCGGCCCGACCGGGCACCGTTAAATCCGATACAGGGCATTGCCAAATTCTTCGATGTCGCCGCCGGAAAACCCATCAAAGCCGTAGTGAATGCACTGGGAGGCGACGGGGCGCGCGCCGTTGCCTTCCGCCCTACTCGCGTTTATTACGGGCCTGTCAATGCGGGGGGGCAGAATGGCCGTAGCCTTGGCCATGAAATCGTAGGCGTAACGCTGGACTTTGCCGCCATGAGCGTTGGAGACGCGATTGGGCGCGATATTGTAGGCGTTTTGGATCCCAATATTGAAAAATCCTGGATGAAAGACGGCAAAATAGACTATTCTGAAGCCGCCAAATGCCTGGCCATGAATAGCTTCCGTTACATCACCTATAATCAGGGAGAAGATTGGGCGGTCGCGCTCCCGTATGTGTATATTGTCCGCGCACAACGCAACCTGATCAATAAATTCAGCCCCGGCTTTAAATACGACTCCGATCGCGGCTGGAATGGCGGGAGCTTCAAAGTAAACGATCAGAGCAAGGTTGTAGGCAACTATCAGCTTGAAGGGCTGCTTGATTTACAAACGCGCTTCAGCATTTATAACGTCGGCACGCTGATGTTCCGCGAAGCCTACACGGAAATAGCGGATCGCATACTCTCATGGCGGGAAAAAGGCTGTAATCCGTTTGAAGAGCACACACCCGATCACTCGCCTCCTCCAAACCGTACCTTCTTAGATAGTATCGCTCATAATGCCACCGCGTTTGTAAAATGGGCAGCCAGGGATACGGTAAAAGGCTTTATTTACATGACGCCCTCAGTGCCATTCTTCTGGATCTCGCGCACACCGCAGTCCAAGCACAGCGGCTTGCTGATCCACCCCGAAAAAGGAGCGCTCGCTTATCACACCGCAGGTTCACCGGAAATTGTTCATGCCAATGAACCATACCGTAGCAGCAATCGTCATCGGCCCCCTGCACAACAATTTACCGAGCATTCACCCGTATATTACGCTCATTTTGACCGGGCCAGCGGCAAATGGGATATGAGCCAACGCGCCGTCAATCCTTTCTCATACGGCCCATTCAATCAATATGGACAAACCTTCGGACCATTCGATGCCGCGTTAAACCAGGTGGGCAAAGCCAATAATGCGTTCCGTAAATCTTTCCATAAACCCGTCCGCTGGTTGGAAGCCAAAACCGGACTGCCCTGGGATAAGCAGCTTCATGCCAAGCGCTTCATGGATAACTACGCCAAGGCCGCGCTGGCCTACACTCCCTATTTCTGGGCAAAAACCGAGTTCGCTAATTTATGGGATAATGGCCGCATGGACGAAGCGGTAGAGCGCATGCTTGGCGGTGTCGCCAAACTAGATTACAACGAGTTCAAAGCAGGCATCGGCGAAATTGCGGACACCATGCAGCTCAAACCTCTTTCAGATCCCGCACGCGAAGCGGCAGCGAAAAAGCGTATCGAAGAAGACGTTTCGCCCGCCGATATTTTTGACCCGAAAATCGGTAATCTAGGCCACCGGGGTTGCAATCGCGGCAGCTACGTAGAGCAGCTCAAAAAACGTAAAGAAACGGCGGAGCAAAAATTTGCCGAGCATAAGGCAAACTCTCCGCGGAGTTTCAGTGAAAAAGTGCTATCCGGACGCACTCCGCAAAAAGATGTGACAAAAGAAGAAAAGAGTTTTCCGGGCTTTCAAGAATCGACCACGCGTTTTGGCGGCTACGCGCCGCAAGAAACCATACGCAATCTCTCCGATGAACGCGCACCCCCCGGCGTCACGATTCATTAGCCATTATTTTTACCATTGCCGCTTTATGAAAACTGCTTTACTAGATGCGGCATGACACAAATAAAATCCATCATGCCGGTTCTCAAACCTGTTTATAAGCGCGTGCTTCTCAAACTCTCCGGCGAGGCGCTGATGGGAGAGCAGCAGTTTGGCGTGGATCATAAAACCATTGAGCGGATTTGCGCAGATATTAAAGAGGCCGTAGACATGGGCGTGCAAGTTTGCCTGGTCACCGGCGGCGGCAATATTTATCGTGGCATGCAGGCTGCAGCTAAAGGCATGGAACGCGCCAGCGCCGATTACATGGGAATGCTCGCCACCGTTTTCAATGCGCTGGCGGTGCAAAATACGCTGGAAGGCTTAGGCATCGATACGCGAGTGCTTTCCGCCATCAATATGATGCAGGTGTGTGAACCCTACATTCGCCGCCGGGCGCTCAGGCATTTAGAGCGTGGCCGCGTGGTTATTTTTGCTGCCGGCACAGGCAATCCGTTTTTCACCACCGACA
>CAZRJZ010000249.1:0-2825 GCA_964600465.1 uncultured Rickettsiales bacterium | reverse complement strand
TTGAACGAAGGCACGTTGAAAATCGCAATCGCCAGATTATCTTTCAAATCAGACTTACGCACGGAAGAAGTGATGCCGGCACTGTCTTTCAGCAGGCGCTGCACCTCTTGCGGATAGTCATGCACCATCTTGCGCATGACGGCAAAGAAATATTGCTTCTTGTCCTCGACATCGAAATCGGTGAAGACATGCTCGATCACCGAAGGGTCAACGAGGTTAAAGTTTGAACTGTTCATGTTCAGAAGGTTTTTAATGGTGGAAGATTGCGCAGAGCTTGTTCCGCGCTGTTCAGGCTTTGGTCCTGTAATTTTTACAATCATCTTTTCATAAGAATAGAGATTTGATATTTGGGTTTTGTGAAAGTTATTTTGCTTTGATAAATCCGGAAATCAGCGTTTTTACGAGCAACGCAATGAGAATAGAAAGCACCGGGATTTTTACCCAGGGTGACAGCATCATAAATTCTGTGATTCCTTTATTGACCATCCGGTCCACATCATTCCTGCCGTTCATAAATGCTTCCGCTTCCACGATGAGCTCGCGGTCGGGATGCGCGGCACGCACCACGCTAAATACAAATTCGCGCCCGTGCAGCTGCGTGAGCTTCAGGAGTGCGGCACCGATGGCGTTAAAGTCGTCCGGGTGGACGCTTTCGCCCATGGCATTAAGCAATTCAGCCAGCCGGTAGCGGCTTTCGTCATTCTCGATAAGGTATTGTTCGAAGCTAATCATGACTGCTGTTTAAAACTGTTTAAGAAAAAAGGCGGGACGGTTGCCCGCCCCGCCTTTTTTATGGGTTACATGAATGTCCTGGCTTACCTGCGGAACCCCGGAGCAGCCACTTTCTTCATCGCTGCATCGCGCATTGCGAGCTGCGTGAAATCGAAAGCGAGGTGTCCTGTGGGCGGAGCAACATCCGTTGCTACGCGGGCTGACTGCCCTGTTGCCGTGCGGCTCACATCCACCTTGCCCTTCACATAGAACACGATCTGCACCACTTCTGAAGCAGCGAGCGTGAAGGTGAGGTAATATTTACCGTTCAGGTTGAGCTCGATATCCGCCATGTCGCGCTCGGTCGTGATGAAATTCTGCGCGCTGGTGTAGCTGTTTGGCGAAATCACTTGCGCGGAGCTGAAACCAGAAGAGTCTCCGAATCCGTAGCTCCACAAGTTGTTGAACTGCGCGGTTGTGGTCACTGTGTACTTGGCGCCTACAATATAGTAGGTGGTCGCCAGCAATTCCGTTTTCAACGCCACATGGGAGTTGTTCGGTGACTGCTGGATGCTGATTGTTACGTCCGCATCCAAGTTTGCATCCGTCAAGTCAGCGATGGAGTTGAACAGCGTGACGCTGTTTGTGCTCGCAGTGTTGCTGTTGGTGATGGTCACCGTCAGCGTGCGCTGGTTGGCCGGAAGTTCCTGCACCACGGCTGCCGGTGCATCGGCATAAGAATAGCCGTACATCGGACCGACAGCAGCCGGAGAGATGTAGCCATAACTGCCGCCAAAACCGTTCGCGTTTGCGAAGTTGGCGGGTTGCTGACGGGTGGCGAAGGACGCTTGCATCCTGCGCTCAAACTCGCTCAGACCTGGTTTGATAAAGTTTCTCATGGAAAAATGGTTTTTCGTTGGTTTGGTGAAAAAAATTATTTATTGAGACCAAGGGCGTTGTAGCCGAAGATTCCAATAAACGCGCCCACAGCGCTGATAAGAAGAGCAATGATGAATTGCATGGTAAATAATTTTTTTTGGTGAAAGAAATGAACGTAAAGCAATGATGGGCAGGAAAACAGACCTGTGCAACTTGACGCAACGCACACGCAACGGTTTGCGGGGGTGTTTTTAACTTAATCGCCTGATTTTCAGTAAATAAAAAGTTGCGTCAACTCCGTTTGGGCAAGAGCAGCCCGCTGCCTTGCGCAAGCGTTTTTTTGAGTTTTTCCGTAAACGTCTGCGGGGCTGGCGCACCGGGTTGCCCACCGGGTTGCTGCACCGGTGCAGCCGCTGCTGCGGATTCTTCTGCCGGTGGTGGCGTCTCCTGAATTTTTTTTGCCTGCTCCAGCTGCTGCTGCACCTCGGGAGAAATGTCGAGCGAGAGCGGGCCATAGCGCTTCAGCAGGTTTGCATAGTAGAAGCAATGGCGCGGCAGGCGCGAGATATCCTCATCGGTGATGCCGGTAAATTCTTTTACGCGCTTGCGGTCGCCTTCAAGCTGCAGGCGAAACACATATTTGTTTGCGCTCTCCGAAATGATGATGGCAGGAATGCCCTTGGGGCGCTGCGTGCTGCTGAACACGGTGATATTTAATTCGCGTCCGCGCGCCAGGCAGCCTTTATAATGAAACGGGATCTTCTGGCTTTCCGCTACGCTGCTGGTTTCATCCACATACAGGATGGTATTTTCCCGCAGGAAGATCCACTTGAAAAAATTATCCAGCACCTCCAGGTCAAACTGCTCATGCACATTCGGATAATAAATTACCTTCTCGTATTTTGTTTCGATGAGCTGGCTGAAGCTGGTGATGACGTGGTAGCCTTTCCACTTGATTTTCCCCTTGGTGTCGAGCACGACCACGAAGGGCACGTTTTCCCGGTGCGCATACGCATTAATGAGAAATTCCGCCAGCGTGGTCTTGCCGCTTTCGGTCATGCCGAAGAGCACGGAATGCTCGTTGCGCTGCGGGATAATCTCCTGCAGCGACAGCGAATGCTCCTGCCTGCCCTGCTCACGCTTCTTTTTTTTCATGATAATCCTTACTGCAATTTACCCAACTCTTCCGAGATCTGCTTGAGCTGGGCATAGGCAAACGCTTTCCGCTCGCGCAC
>CAZRJZ010000248.1:0-2829 GCA_964600465.1 uncultured Rickettsiales bacterium | reverse complement strand
AGGCCTGCAAGGTACGATAGAATTTTGAAAAATCCGGATCCTGACCAAAAGCCTCGGCAAAAACCCGCGTTGCCTCTCTATCGCCTTCGCCTCGGATGGCTTGCGCTTTCTGATTCGCCTCTGCGAGCAATACGGTGCGATCGCGTTCAGCCAGCGCCTTGATTTTCTGCGCTTCTTCCGCCCCCTGGGCCCGCAGCTCCTTAGCTTCCTGATCACGCGCTGTCCGCATACGCTCGTAGATGCTCTCGGAGTTCGCTTTCGGAAGATCGGCGCGCATAATACGCACATCCACCACCTCAATGCCAAAACCTTGAGGAGTTTTGGACGGAACGACATTGCCGTTCTCATCCAGCTTTGCACCCGCCGCCTGCGCATTGACCAAACTGCGCACCTGCCCCATAACGCGGGTACGTTCGTCGGTCACAATTGCGCTAAGTTCCGCCTTGCCAAGAACCTGCTTTAAAGAAGACTCAAGATAAGAATTCAGGCGCGAACGCATCGTCACTTCGCTGCCCACCGTTTGCTTGAACCGCAACGGATCGGTAATGCGGTAGCGCACAAACGCATCGACAATCAGGCGCTTCTGGTCTTTGGTTGTGACTTCCTTGGGTTCCGCATTAAAATCAAGGAGAAGATTCGGATAAATCTCCACGTTCTGCGTGAAAGGGATTTTCCATTGTAAACCAGGATTTTGCACCACTCTCACCGGCTTGCCGAACTGCAACACCAGCGCCTGCTGGGTTTGATCAACAATGTAAAGCGTATTCGCAAGGGTGAAAAACGCCACGCCCGCCGCCAGCAACCCCAGTGTCATTTTAGTCTGTCTGTTCATGGCCGCCCCGCCTCTGCCGCAGATTTTACCGCCGGCAACGGCAAATAAGGCACCACGCTGCCGGCGGCGGACTTATCCATTACAACCTTATTCATGCCCTGCAATATTTCTTCCATTGTCTCCAGATACATCCGCTGACGCGTGACATCCTTGGCCTGCTTATATTCCGTGTAAACGGCTAAAAAACGCGAAGCCTCTCCGCGCGCGCGCGCCACCACTTCTTGTTTATAAGCTTCCGCATCTTGTATAATCTGCTCAACCTGTCCACGCGCGCGCGGAATAATATCGTTGCGGTAGGCCATGGCTTTATTTTGCTCCGTATCTTTATCGGCACGCGCTGATTGGACGTCGCGGAAAGCATCCAGCGCCTGCGCCGGGGGATTGACGTCACGTAAATTAACGGTAATGATCTCAATACCGGCCCTGTAATTATCAAGCGTGTCCTGGATCAGTTTTTTAGTGCTGATTTCTACCTTCTCACGGCCCGGAGCAAGCACGGTAGAAATGGGCGTGTGCCCGATAATCTCACGCATCGCGCTCTCAGAAACGGCTTTTACGGTTTCTTTCGGATTACGGATGTTAAACAGGTACTTCGCGGCGTCACTTATGATCCACTGGACCTCGAAGTTAATATCTACGATATTCTCATCTCCGGTCAGCATCAGGCTCTCTTCTGGAATTGAGGTCTCGCCTTTAGCGTTGGAGCGCATGCCGCCACTGCGAAACCCTATCTCCACGCGATTAACCACCGTTACTTTGGGCTTATAAACCATCTCAAAAGGATAGGGCAGATGATAGTTAATGCCAGAAGAAGCGGTCCGGTTTAATTTGCCGAATCGCATCACCACGCCCTGCTCATCGGCGCGTACCAAATAAATCCCTGAAAGCGCCCAAAGGAGCAAGCCCACGCCGGCGAGTATTATCCCGATGCGCTTATTATTGCCATTGCCATCGCCATCGCCTGGGAAGCGCTCCTTGAAACGTTCCCTGCCTCGTCGGAACAGTTCATCCAGATCGGGGCCCCCGCCAGGCGGCGGACGCCTTGGCGGTTGCCCGTTGCCGGGGGGTCGGCCACCCCCGGGAGGACTCCCCCATGGGCCACCTTGCCAACCGCCTTTCCCATCTCCCCATGCCATCGCATCTGCCCTTTTAAAAAAAACCTCGGTCTTCCATATAGGAATATTCTTCCTCCAAACAAGCTCAAGCGCAAAAAACGCCTGGCAGTTTAGCCGACAAGTTCAATATCGCTGAAAAAGAAGCGGATTTCATTGGCGGCATTTTCTTCAGAATCAGAGCCGTGCACGGCATTGCGCTCGATAGACTCGCCGAAATCTTTGCGAATCGTTCCGGCGAGCGCATCTTTCGGATTGGTGGCGCCCATGATCTCGCGGTTACGCAGCACGGCGTTTTCACCCTCCAGCACTTGCACCACCACAGGCGCAGAAACCATGTATTCCACCAGCTCCCCGTAAAAAGGACGATCCTTGTGCACCGCATAAAACGCCTGTGCCTGTAACCGGGAGAGCCGAAGGCGCTTTTGCGCAACAATACGCAAATTAGCCTCTTCAAAACGGGCGTTGATTTTGCCGGTGAGGTTGCGCTCGGTGGCATCGGGTTTTAAAATGGAAAGCGTACGCTGTTTTGCCATGAAATACTCCTTAAAATTCAAATCAACGCCTGTATAAGCGACAAGCCGTTGGCAGGCAAGCGTTAGTTCAAGAAACCAGTCGATTTTCGCTATACAAGACCGCCACACATGATATGGTTCCGCCGGTTATTGACGAGCGTGGGCGGTTACTGGACATGGTCACAATAAAAATGATTGCTTCTAAATCACTTAATCCACCATCGACCCGTTGCTTCAAAAGGGCGTGCAGCATGCCTCAACTCCGGATTGCGCTTCTGCTTTGTACGCTCTTTGCCAGCGGCTGTAGCAGCAACGAATACGAAAAACTGGTCAGCAACGCTCCGCCGGTGCATGATTTTTCTTCGGCGCT
>CAZRJZ010000247.1:0-2847 GCA_964600465.1 uncultured Rickettsiales bacterium | reverse complement strand
GGCTTTGAAGACTGGACGCTGAAGGGCGCTAAGTCGCGGGGCGATTGGGACAACACCAAGGCGCTCCTGGCGAAGGGGCAAGACGCCATTATTGAAGAAATAAAAGCATCCGGACTGCGTGGACGCGGCGGCGCGGGCTTCCCCACCGGTACGAAGTGGTCGTTTATGCCAAAAGTATCCGATGGCCGGCCTTCTTACCTGGTGGTCAATGCCGACGAAGGGGAGCCAGGCACCTGCAAAGACCGTGACATCATGCGGCACGACCCGCACAAGCTTCTCGAAGGCTGTCTGATTGCGGGATTCGCCATGCGTGCGGTGGCGGCGTATATTTACATTCGCGGAGAGTTCTGGGAAGAAGCGAACCGGTTGGAGCACGCCATTGACGAATGCCGTGCAGCCGGATTTCTGGGTAAGAACGCCTGCGGGTCGGGGTTCGACTTTGATATATTGGTGCATCGGGGTGCGGGCGCGTATATTTGCGGAGAAGAAACGGCGCTTATAGAAAGCCTGGAAGGCAAAAAAGGCCAGCCGCGCTTAAAACCGCCCTTTCCCGCCGGCGTGGGGCTTTACGGATGTCCAACCACGGTAAACAACGTGGAATCCATTGCGGTAGCGCCCACTATTTTACGAAGAGGCGCGGCATGGTTTGCAGGCATTGGCCGCCCGAACAACACGGGCACCAAAGTATTTTGCATCTCAGGCCACGTGAACAAGCCCTGCAACGTGGAAGAGGAAATGGGCATTCCGCTGAAAGAGCTGATCGAGAAACACGCGGGCGGTGTTAGAGGCGGCTGGGACAATTTGCTCGCCATTATCCCCGGCGGCTCCTCCGTGCCGTTGCTCCCCAAGGATATCTGCGACACGGTGCTGATGGATTTCGATTCACTCAAGGCGGTTAAATCCGGGCTTGGCACCGCCGCCGTGATCGTGATGGATAAGTCCACCGACCTGGTGCGCGCCATTGCCAGGCTCTCGAAGTTTTACATGCATGAATCCTGCGGACAATGCACCCCATGCCGCGAAGGCACCGGCTGGCTCTGGCGTATCATGGACCGCATGAGCAGGGGCGAAGCGGAAGTTTCCGAAATCGATACATTACTGGATATTGCTAGCCGCATTGAAGGCCACACTATTTGCGCCCTCGGCGATGCTGCCGCTTGGCCCGTGCAAGGACTGGTGCGTCATTTCCGTAATGAGATTGAATGGAAGATTAACGAGTATAGCTCCCGCAGGCGCGTCGCATAAATGCTATTTTCCGCCTTCTTCAGGCAACGATTGCGCCAAGCGCCTGGCCTCTGCGATGTTTAAGGGCAGAGGAGGTAAGTTATACATTGGCAAACTTGCATCACCGTATATCTGCTCGCCGGGATCGCAACGGTTCTGCAATCCATAAGCAACGCCTTCTAAAATCGCGTCTATCACCGATCTTACCTCTGCATCCGCTCCGGATACACGGTGTTCGATGTGTTTATATTGCGAAGGCTTATCGGGGAGTCGC
The DNA here is from genome assembly GCA_964600465.1 of uncultured Rickettsiales bacterium. GTDB lineage: Bacteria > Pseudomonadota > Alphaproteobacteria > Rickettsiales > SXRF01 > CAYMDD01. The sequence continues at coordinate 1,349 of CAZRJZ010000247.1, read as the reverse complement.
AATGCCGTAGTGCGGTTATTGGCTCCCCAGCTAATAGTGGTCGGCACATTAGCGCCTGCAACAAAACGGGCATAAGACTCTTCGTCAGGCGCAAAAATATGCATGTAGCCTGGCATCGTGGCAAGCAGCCCACCTAAGGAGAACCGCAACGCATCACTCATTATTCGATCTTTTTTAATATAGACGTTATTGCCCTGCGCATCTTCCAGATGCACGTGAATATGCAATCCACTTCCCGGCCGATGCTCGAACGGTTTGGCGGCAAAATTTACCTCCATCCCGGTTTGCATCGCCAATTGGCATAAGAGCGCTTTAAGCCGAGTGGCGTTATAGGCGCACCGCTCCGGGGTACGCTCCGGCAGCAATGCAATTTCAAACTGTTCCTCCCCGCGCTCCTGCTCAATTTTATCTAGCGCGATACCCTGCTCTTGGCAGCGCGCGCGTACAACCTTCCAGAAATCTTCTAAATCCGGATGCCCCGAAGCTCCAATGAGATAGAACTCTATCTCAGCAGCCACCACAGGGCTTAAGCCCAATTGCTCCGGAAAATTCACAAAAGAGACTTATCAGCTTTCTACAGAATTAATCCACTCCATTAATTTTGACTTCGGAAGCGCGCCTACTTTAGTAGCCACCGGCTGCCCATCTTTAAAGAGAATCATGGTTGGAATTCCGCGTACGCCATATTTTTGCGGGGTCGCGGGATTTTGGTCAATATTCACCTTAGCCACCGTTAGCTTCCCGGCCATGGACGCGGCAATTTCATCCAAAATCGGCCCGACCTGGCGGCAGGGGCCACACCATTCCGCCCAAAAATCCACTAGAGTCAACCCATTGGACTTCAATACTTTTTCTTCAAATTCGCTATCTTTAACATGAACTGAACTCATAGATTCTCCTTGAGCAAGGGGTTGGGGTGGAGGTTTGGATCTGGCTTTACCTATACTGCTTCAACTAGGTGTCATTTGCAACTTCGTCAAGTGCTTCCGTGTAAAAACTCCCACCAGAACGAGGATATCCATGATTGCACGTCATAAAGTTTATACCGGTCTATAGCACTCTACCAGCATGGCGTGCTCAGCGGGAAGCGTTTCCCCATTACGCAAAGGCAATCCAGCGGCGTCTTCCTGAGCCTGCTGCAAAAGCGTGGCATGCTCAACGATATCCGCAACGCGTAAATGCGGCAGACCGCTTTGACGCGTCCCAAGCAATTCTCCTGCTCCGCGTATTTGCAGATCTGCTTCGGCAATACGGAACCCATCTTCCGTTTCCCGCAGCACACTTAAACGGCTGCGCGCTATTTCGGCGGCTTTATCGCTATAGAGCAAAATGCAATAAGAAGGCTTGTC
>CAZRJZ010000246.1:0-2869 GCA_964600465.1 uncultured Rickettsiales bacterium | reverse complement strand
TTTAGTGTGGAGCATTCAGGGAGTAAGGCAAGCCAGCAAGATATTTCCCTGAATGCTAGTCCCCAAATGCTGAATGCCGGTCATATCCGCTATGCCCTTGCCGCGGTACGCAACGTGGGCGCGCAAGCCATGCAGGCGGTGGTGGATGAACGCCGCAAAGGTGGAAAGTTCAAAGATATTTTCGACTTTATTGCGCGTGTTCCTTTGCATGCGCTTAATAAGCGCGCCATGGAATTTTTAATTAAGGCCGGCGCTTTCGATTGCTTGCATGAAAACCGCGCCCAGCTATATGCCGGGCTGGATACGCTCATGGCGCATGCCGCGATGGTGCAGCGCGAAAAGGAAAGCGTGCAGGAAAATTTATTTGGATCTTCCGCCGAAAACGCCATGCCCGGGCCGGCGTTGGCGGAAGTTGCCCCCTGGCCTTCATTGGAGAAATTACACCATGAATTCTCCGCTATCGGGTTTTATCTCTCCGCGCATCCGCTGGAGGGGTACAAAGCGGCGTTGAAGCGCCTTGGAGTATGCACTTCTGATCGTTTCTCGGAGCGTTTGGGCGAGAAATATAGTTCGTTGCGTGTTGCGGGTATTGTGACGGGCCGTAAATTCAAAGCCTCTGATAAAGGGCGTTTTGCGTTTATTCAGTTATCTGACGCAGGGGGGGGGTTTGAGTTCTCCGTGTTCGACGAAGAATTGCTGGCTAAGCACCGCGATAAGTTAGAAGTGGGAAAAGTGATCTACGCACAGGTAGATGGCAAAATGGAAGAAGCGGGGCCGCGTCTAATTGCGCAGTCCATTGCGGATCTGGAAGAAGAGCTCAAGCGCCAGCCTCCAAGCGCCAAGCCTATGCCGCTGTTGCGAATCGTGGTGCAAAATAGCAGCGACATAGGAGCGATAAAACACTGTATTGGCGAATCGAACGGGCATGGATCGCCGGTGGTGGTGGCCGCAAAGCTGGAGTCTAAGAAATTGGCCGAGATTCGTATTCCCGGGCGTTATGCGGTAACGCCATCTACGATAGAGCGCATTCGCATGCTGCAATGTGTGGTTTCCGCCGAAGAGGTCTGAGCAAATTTGGCCTTGCCAAGCTCATCGACACATGTTCTCTTGAAGCTTTAAAAGAAGAGTTTTTCGGTATGATTGAAGCGATGGTTGCCTGGTTAGTCGAGTTTGTTCACCAAGCCGGCTATATTGGGGTGTTTATCATGACGTTTCTGGAAAGCACGTTTGTGCCTATTCCGGCCGAGCTTACCATGATTCCCGCGGGTTATTTGGCTTACCAGGGAAAGATGCATGTTGGGCTTGTCTTCCTGGTGAGTGTTTTTGGAACGATTGCAGGGTCGTTGGCCAATTATTGGCTTGCCATGCATTTTGGGCGTAAATTCCTTGACCGTTACGGCGCGTATTTTTTCTTAAAACCCGATAAGCTGGAGAAAATTGATCGTTATTTTGCCAGCCACGGCGAAGTTTCCATTTTTACAGGGCGCCTGATTCCTGGGCTGCGGCATTTCATTTCTTTCCCTGCCGGACTGGCGCGTATGGATCTACGTAAATTCTGTTTCTATACGGCAGTGGGTGGTGGTATATGGATGGGTGTCCTGATCGGCCTTGGCTACCTGATCGGCGGCAATGAGGAGCAGGTACACCATTACGTGCATGTGGCTACCTACATGGCGTTCGGTGCCGTCATTGGAATCGGGGGATTTTATATCTGGCGCCACCGTAAGGCGGTTGCTAAAGCAGCTAAATTGTTAGAAGAAGAGATAAAGGCGGAAGAAGATGGCGATACTTGATAAAACTGCACGGGCAATGCTGCTGACCGAAATTGTTTCTGGTTTTTGCATGACATTGAAATATTTCTTTAAGAAACCGGTCACTATCAATTATCCCTTTGAAAAAGGACCGCTTTCGCCGCGTTTCCGGGGAGAGCACGCCCTCAGGCGCTATCCGAACGGCGAGGAGCGCTGTATTGCCTGTAAGTTGTGCGAGGCAATTTGTCCCGCTCAGGCTATTACCATTGAAGCGTCCGCACGGGAAGATGGTTCCCGCCGCACCACCCGCTATGACATCGACATGACCAAATGTATCTATTGCGGCTTCTGCCAGGAAGCCTGTCCGGTGGACGCCATTGTGGAGACCGCCAATTTTGAATTTGCGACCGAAACTCGCGAGGAGTTAATGTATAATAAGGAGAGGCTGATTGCCAACGGCGAGCGTTGGGAGTCTTCCATTGCGGCCAATCTGGCGGCGGACGCTGATTACCGCTAGGCCGCGCAATTCTCAAGGCGGCCTTAAAAGGCTGCTTTATTTTGTTGGTTCTTTTCGTTACAGTGCTGAAATAGCTGCAATTGTATGAGGCGCTGACGCTTAAAAGCGGTGGTAGATGGTGATTTATGCGCGCATCGGGAAATGATGACAGGGTGCAAGGCAGCGGCGTATACGCCGCGCTGGATCTGGGCACGAACAACTGCCGGTTGTTGGTGGCTTCTGCCTTTCCGGGTGAAAATCGGGAGAGGATTGCGCCGCCGGTCATCCGCATGCTGGATAGTTTTTCGCGTATTGTGCGTTTAGGAGAAGGGGTGAGCCAAACCGGCAGACTCTCGGAAGACGCAATTGAGCGTACTATTTCGGCGCTGGGTGTGTGCAAGAAAAAACTGGAGCGTCATGCCATCTCTAATTCACGCTTCGTGGCAACGGAAGCCTGCCGCCGCGCCGAAAACAGCGAAGCGTTTCTGAGCCGTGTCTATGAGGCGGTTGGGCTGGATATTGACATTATCTCCGCAGAAGAGGAAGCGCGGTTGGCGTTTCTTGGTTGTGCGTCGTTGCTTACGCAAACTTCCCGGCGTGCTATTGTGTTCGATATTGGCGG
>CAZRJZ010000245.1:0-2875 GCA_964600465.1 uncultured Rickettsiales bacterium | reverse complement strand
GAATGCGGGTGCAGTCACGTAGTGCGATATTCATCCCCATCATTTTACGATACAAGTTTTTGTTGAAACAGGAGTGGCCGGTGGCATGCTATTCTGTCTTCTGGCCGTTGCTTGTATCTGGAGATGGCGGCGTTCTCAAGGGACATTGAAAACAGAAGACGCTTTGTGGTTCTCGGGTGTGGGTACGGCCTTGGCGATATTATTTTTTCCTGTTGTGGCGACGCAGAGTTTTTTCTCAAACTGGCCGGCATCGCTTTTTTGGTTTTCCTTAGCAATGACCATGAACTCATTGAAAACAAATAGAGTCAGTTAGATGACTAATACACCGCTCCCCGTCTCATGCTTTATAATTGCCTATAATGAGGCGGATCGTATTGGGGTTGCGATTGATAGTGTGCGTCATTGGGTGCATGAGGTGATTGTGGTCGATAGTGGCAGCACCGATTCTACTTGCCATGTGGCAGAGTTGCATGGCGCTCGCGTTGTTTTTCATCGCTGGCCGGGGTATGGTCCCCAGAAACGATTCGCTGAAGAGCAGTGCTCCCAGGACTGGCTGCTTAATCTGGATGCGGATGAGGAGATAAGTCCGGAATTAGCTGCTGAAATTCAGCGGCTATTTACAGGCTCTCAATTGACGCATAGCGGTTATGCCATCACCATACGGGAGATTCTGCCGACAGAGAAAAACCTGCCACGTTTTAGCAGAAGTGTTTCTCCGGTAAGGCTTTATGACAAAAACGCCGGGAGGTATTCTGAAAGCCCGGTGCATGATCGTGTGCATTTTATAAAGGGCACCACAGGCGCACTCAAAGGGCCATGCTGGCATCGTTCCTCGCGTCATCTCTCCCATAGCATGGAAAAAATAGAGCGCTACTCCACTATGCAGGCGAATGATTTATTTGCTCGTAAAAAAGGGCTGGCGTGGCTTAAGCTAAGGGTGGCGCTAGCGTTTCCCCTCGGTTTCTTGAAGGCATACGTGCTGCGCGGCTATATTTTTAAAGGCATGCCCGGACTTGTAAACGCCGTGATCTATGGATTCAGTCGCTTTCTAAGGCTCGCCAAGCTGTATGAGCGCGTGGAGATCAGCAGAAAAGAGGGCAAGCAATAAGCGCCAGGCCGCTGCTTACGCTGCTTCCAGTTCGCGCGTGTCTTCTTCGTCCAGCTGAGGCAGCATGCCGAGCGCGCGCAAATAGGTGTCCAGCACCGCTTCCTGCTCGTCGCGCTCATGGGCTTCCATTTTACGGATCTTTAAAATTTGCTTAATTGCTTTCGTGTCATACCCATTGCCTTTCGCTTCGGCGAACACGTCCTTGATGTCGGACGCAATAGCGGCTTTTTCTTCTTCCAGGCGCTCAACACGCTCAATGATGCTGCGCAATTGATCAACGGCTACACCGCCAACGCGGGGGGCTTTAGGCATATATGAACTCCAAAGGATAAAACTAAAAAACGAAGAGCGGACTCGCTAAGTCAAGGAGCGTAAGCGAACCTCGGCGTGTATGCAACCGCATTTTATTCCTCAAAGTATATTTTCTCTATTGCCCTGGCGATACTCTGCCTCCATTGTTCTGTAGCTGCGTATGCTTAAGGGGATACTAAAAAGGTAAGCGATGCCGAAGGCGGAGATGGCCAGCCATGGCTCAATCACCAGCATCACCACAGCAAAGACGCACGCAATGGTAACAGGCAGCATATATTGTGGGCGGATTGGAATGTGTTTGGCCGCAAAAGTGGGCAGCCTGCTTACCATCAGTAACGCTATCACCATCATATGCGCCAGGGTAAGGGCGGTAGGAATGTTCCATCCTTCGCCTAAAAGCTGCGAGAGAATAAGTGGCAGCATGCACATAATCCCGCCGGCAGGAGAAGGCACCCCAACAAAAAATTTCTTCTGCCAGGGCATTTGTTTGTTTTCCACCACTGCGGTATTAAAACGCGCCAGGCGCATGGCGCAACAGCAGGCAAAAAATAAGGTTACTGCCCAGCCGAAGCCTTTAATGTTATGTCCTTCCCACAAATAAAGCACCAGCGCTGGCGCAACGCCGAAGCAAAGAAAGTCCGATAATGAGTCGAGCTGTGCGCCGAAGAGGCTTGTGGCGCGCAGCAACCGTGCGGCGCGGCCATCTAGCCCGTCGAGGAGAGCGGCAACGATAATGAAGGCGACGGCTTTCTCCCAATCCTGCACAAAAGCAAAACGTATGGCGGACAATCCGCAGCATAAGCCTGCAAGCGTGATCATGTTGGGTATCAGGCGCCGAAATGGCTGGGATTTATGGATTTGCTGCCAGCGTTGGTCGTCGTGCTGCCGCCAGGCCATATTCAAGCCTCGGAGGCGGGGGGGCGTGACAACTCGGCAAGCACAGTTTCTCCGCCAACGGCGCGCTGTCCTGCATGCACCAGCACTTGTGCGCTTGTGGGCAAATAGACATCGACACGGCTGCCGAAGCGGATGATGCCGAAGCGTTCACCCGTGGCCACGCTTTGGCCTTCTTTTAAATCGCAGATAATGCGTCTTGCCACCAATCCGGCAATTTGAACAACGCCGATACGCACACCGCCGGCTGTGTCAATGCTTACCAACTGACGCTCATTGTCTTCGCTGGCCTTGTCGAGCGAAGCGTTCAGAAATAAACCAGGACGATAGTGAAGCTGACGAATAACCCCCTCCGCAGGAATGCGGTTCACATGCACGTCAAACACGCTCAGGAAAATACCGATGCGCGTGTGCGGCTCCGATCCTAACCCAAGTTCCGCCGGCGGAAGCGTCTGGACAATCGTTTGAATTACGCCATCTCCGGGGCTGACCACCAGGTTTGGGCGCGTTGGGGCAACGCGTTCAGGGTCACGGAAGAAATACACGCACCAGGCGGTAAGG
>CAZRJZ010000244.1:0-2888 GCA_964600465.1 uncultured Rickettsiales bacterium | reverse complement strand
TCGTGCGCGTAAGCTCAGACATGGCGCAGTTGCCTTTTCATATTGATGACACGCCAGCGCTTTCCATTGCCAGTTTGCGCGCCCGTGCGCGGCGCCTGAAGCGTACACAAAACGTAGGTCTTCTGGTCGTGGATTACTTGCAGCTTTTGCGCGCCTCTTCCACCAAAAGCACCGATAACCGCGTTCAGGAAATCTCGGAAATCACCCAGGGGTTAAAAGCAATCGCCAAGGAGCTGGATGTTCCGGTGATCGCGCTCTCCCAGCTCTCCCGCGCCGTAGAATCACGTGAGGATAAACGCCCACTGCTTTCGGATTTACGCGAATCCGGATCCATCGAGCAAGACGCCGACGTGGTGATGTTCATTTACCGCGAGGAATACTACATTGGCCGCTCGATCCCGTCCATTGATGACGAAGCCAAGTATGCCAAATGGCAGGAAGACATGAACCGCGTGATGAACATCGCGGAAGTCATTGTCGCCAAGCACCGTAACGGCCCTATCGGCACAGCGCGGCTTTATTTTGATGGCAATATCACGCAATTTAAAGACCTGGCGCGGCAAGCCAGCGGATAGTTGCGAAGACCCGCCAGACCGGTCCGCAAAAAGTCCGTCCTCACTTCGGGTTGATTCAGCGATCCTCCGCTTGCCAGCTGCAGCGGTCCTTTTTCCAATTTTCCATGGGCGCGCTTAAGTCCACCTGCTTCCACTTCGGATGCCCGGTTTCGCGTAGTTTGTCGATATTTTCCCGTACCGCCTTCGCCACATTGCCGATCTGCTTGCAGCGGCGCTTGCCTTTTTTGGTGTCGGCATCATGAAAGTCAAAGGTCACCAGATAGGCTGTAACGGCAAGCGTTGGAACCGCCTCATCCACAAAATTATAATCCGCCGGCTCGATCGTCGCCGGCAGATATTCCTCCAGCATTCGCGGATCGGTCATGGGCAAGAAATGCACGTCTTTCAATAAGGGCGCGAATTTTGCGGATTCTTTAGTTTTCAAATCCTCCAGATTTTTGAACAGGCGTATAGGACTTCCGCCCACAAAAATCACCGCATCGGCCTCTTTCTGCAATACCGCCACCACCCCTTCCGGAGGCGAAAGTTTCAGCGCATCCCCCACTTTGATCTCCAGCATAGAAAGCAAATTCACGGCGGTCAGCATATTGCCGCTGCCTTCTTCTCCAACAACGACGTTTTTTCCCTGAAGATCTTTAAAATCACGAATTTCTTTACGCGCAAGAACATGCACCTCTTCTTTATATAACGGCAGCACCACCCGTAAACGCGAGGCAATACGCATAGTCTCCGGATTACGGGAGCGGCTTAAGAAACCAAGCACATCCGACTGCATAATCCCCAGCGCCGCGTTTTCTTTGCTGTTAATACGCTTGATGTTGTCAATAGAACCGCCGGAAGGCTTTACCTCCACCTCAGTGCCGACAGCCCCGGCAACGACGGCAATATCTCTACCAACGGCGATATAGGTGCCCGTATGCGGCCCTGTTACTAATCCGATCGAAGAATCGGCCAGTGCGGAGTGACCGAAACAAGCGAGCCCACCTACGCATACAAGAGCAAGAGCCAAGCATTTACGCATAAGACAATAACATCCATTAATCAGCAAATTCTGATTTATTAATAATTACTAACAATGGACAGTAGGCGCTCCCGATCCGTTTTGTCAACCGGAGTTTGCGATGCCACCTCTCCCACCGCGACGTTCTCTATTGACTGCGCAACGCTTGGCACGGCGGCGATTTGTCCGGTTAACTTCGCGTCAGCGGTTTCAACGGACACCGACTGCGCAACAGGCGTTTCCGCAGTAACCAGAGGCGGAATGCGCGCATCTTCGGAGGGCTTGCGGTCATTTTGCAAGAAAACACTCAGCAATAATGCTAATAAACCAATCAACGCAAAGGCATACACAATAAAACGCGCATCCCAACGGGCATCTTTTCCGGCTGCAAACGCTCCTTGCGCAGAGTCCAGGACAGGACGGGAATTGCCGGGCGCGGAAGGCAAACGCCCCATTTTTGGAGGAAGGCCGATGGAAGAAGCCGGAAGCTGAGAAATATTCATAAACATTACCAAAATATCGTTAAACCGCACCGGATTATAGCGCCAGTTTGCGCAAATACAAGGGTTTAGATAAAAAAATCAGCCGTTCTTCCCATAATTCATTCCTTAAAAACAGCAACGCCAGTCCTCTTTGCAACAAACCGTAACAAAGCGTGATTTGCGCATTCCTCCCCTGTGAGCATAGAGTGGGCGCATGCAATACCAGACCACGCTTCGCCACTCCATTTCCTGCCAGGGTACCGGCCTCCATTCAGGGGCGGCGGTTGCGCTCACCTTGCGCCCGGCAGAAGCGGGAGCAGGCATCGTGTTTCGACGCAGTGACATTAAAGGGAGAACCGCTTATATTCCAGCGCGTCATGACCTTGTAACCGACACGCGGCTCGGCTCCCGGCTTACCAACAGGCACGGCGTCAGCGTTTCTACGGTTGAGCATTTAATGGCGGCGTTATGGGGCGCAGGCATTGATAACGCGCTCATCGAGGTAAGCGCCCCGGAAATTCCGGTGATGGACGGCAGCTCGGAGCCGTTCATGCGGCTAATTGAGGCGGCAAGCGTTCAAAAACTTCCAACGCCGCGCAAGATAATTCGTATTCTCTCAACCATTACGGTGGAAGAGGGAAAAAGCAGCGCGTCTGTGGAACCGTTCGATGGCGCGGAGTATGGCTGCTCCTTGGATATCAGCATTGATTTTCCGCACAAACTCATTGCGCGGCAGCATGCCTTCTATGATTTCTCGTCGCTTTCTTTCCGCGAGGCGCTTGGCAGCGCGCGCACCTTCGGTTTTGCGCATGAAGTGGAATATTTACGCAC
>CAZRJZ010000243.1:372-2897 GCA_964600465.1 uncultured Rickettsiales bacterium | reverse complement strand
AATCGGAATCACTGCCATGCTTTTAGCGAAATTTCGCCGCGTCAGCCGCATTTTTGATTCCTCATTATGCATGGCTTCATTTATGCTGATGTGGGTAAAAATTCAATAGCCGAGTAGAAAATAATGCCGCTTGCGCTTTCTTATTGCGCCAACGCCGTGAAAGAGCAGGCGTATCCCTACTTTGTGGCCACGCTTTTCGTGCCGGCCGAGCGGCGGGAATCGTGTTTTGGTTTTCTTGCTTTTCATGCGGAGATGATGCGAGTGCCAAATCGGGTGTCAGAGCCGATGCTGGGCTATATCCGCTTCGCCTGGTGGCGTGAGGCGCTTGCGCAGATACGTGGCGGGAAGTCAACGCGCGCGCATCCCTTATTGGAAGCGCTGGAGCCCTTGCTGCAGCAGGATATTGCACTGCATCCGCAATTGGAAAAAAGTCTCATGTGTTGTGAGGCGGTACTGGAGCCAAAAGAAGCGCCGCCGTTGCCGGATCATGCATCGCTGGCGATACTTGCCGGTCAAAAGGGGGAAGCAAAATGCCTGCGCGCTTATGCAAAAGCTGAAAAGCTTTTTGGAGCCGGGCATATATGCGGCTATAGCGGCCATAAACGGCTAAAAGCGGTGCTATCCATTGCGCTGGCGTAAAGCGTTTTACCTACGCAATGTAGATGTGCGCCGTATTTTCTTCTGCAACTGCAAAATGCCATATATCAGCGCTTCTGCGGTTGGCGGACAACCGGGGACATCAATATCCACCGGCACAATGCGGTCGCAGCCGCGCACGACGGAATAAGAATAATGATAATAACCGCCGCCGTTGGCGCAGCTTCCCATCGAGATGACATAACGGGGCTCGGCCATCTGGTCATAGACTTTACGCAACGCCGGAGCCATTTTATTGCATAACGTTCCTGCCACAATCATCACGTCTGCTTGCCGGGGGCTGGGGCGGAATACCACGCCGAGCCGATCCATATCGTAACGCGAAGCGGCGGCTTGCATCATCTCCACCGCGCAGCAGGCCAGGCCGAACGTCATGGGCCAGAGGCTGCCGGAGCGTGCCCAACCGGTGAGCGCATCCAGCCTGGCCACCACAAAGCCTTTATCGCTGAATTCATCCGTTACCCGCGCTAGCAGGGCGTCCTGGGAAGAAGCGGAAACTGCTGGTTTGACGGAACTGCTCATAATTATAGTATCCTCATTGTGCTGCCGGAAAATGCCTCAAATGAGGCGTTTTTCCAACATATTTTTGTGCGGTGAGGGGGTTTGCAATCGATAAAGGAAAATCTCCCCGTGCTGCATTCTCCAGCCCTCCAGATGTAACTATTCCCACTCCAGCGCGCCTTTTTTCCACTCGTAGATGAACCCGATGGTAAGTACGCCCAGAAATAGCATCATTGACCAGAAGCCCAATATGCCGATCTCTTTCAACGAGACCGCCCAGGGGAACAGGAACGCCACTTCCAGGTCAAAGATGATAAATAAAATCGCCACCAGGTAGAAGCGGATATCGAACTGCCCACGCGCATCTTCAAAAGGAGCAAACCCGCATTCATAGGAAGAGAGTTTTTCACTATCCGGCTTATTCCTTCCCACGATCATCGGCGCGATGGTCATCAGCGCAGCAAGTCCGCAGGCGATGACCATAAATATGAATATCGGGAAATAATCCGCTGCAGCGTGCATAATCCGGAACCACTGTAATTAAATTGAGCAGGCGCGTTTTTACCGCGCTTTCGAGTGATTTACAAGCGCGCATGTGGTGCAGATGCTGCTTTTACAAAAAATACGCGGAAATAAACGCATGCGCTGATTTTTGCTGTTTACAACAAAGGTTTTCCGTGATTGATTTCATTCGTCTTTACAAGACGCGCTGTGAGAGCGCTTTTCCACCTTCCGCACAATGCAAGCATTTAGCGTAGCGGTAGAGAAGCGAACTCACTTCTTCTTCACCTTACCAACAAAAAACCGCAAGTATAGGGAGTACTGATCATGAATAAGAACGAACTGATCGCCGAAGTGGCGGAGCGCTCTGATCTCACCAAAGCAAAAGCCGCTGAAGCGATTGATGCATTCATCGAAGTGGTTTCCAAAGCAATGGCAAAAGGCGAGGAAATTCGTCTGGTAGGCTTCGGCACTTTTGCTACCGTGACCCGCAAGGCGACGCAGGGCCGTAATCCGCGCACCGGCGCAGTAATCAAAATTGCTGCCAGCAACAAGCCAAAATTCAAAGCCGGCAAAGCGCTGGTGGAGATGGTGAACAAAAGTTCCAAGCGCAAAGCTGCGTAACAGGCTGTTTATACCAGTAAAAACGGCGCCGTTCTTGAACGCGCCGTTTTTTATATTTCAAATTATTGGGGCATGCCGGTTTCGCCCGAAGTAGGTGTAACTGCCTATAAAAACCCTTGGTTTTTGTTTGGTCTGGTTATAAAGGCAATTAGCAGTTGCATTCTGCGCTAAAAACGGTAAAAACCATACCTCCTTAAGCTTAGGGGCGATTAGCTCAGTTGGTAGAGCATCTCGTTTACACC
>CAZRJZ010000243.1:0-362 GCA_964600465.1 uncultured Rickettsiales bacterium | reverse complement strand
CTGCATAAGCTTTTTTGCTTGAAATTTTGAAAAGGGTTCGTATTTTGACGAACCCTTTTTTATTTCTGGTAATCAGGAATAGGGCGATTAGCTCAGTTGGTAGAGCATCTCGTTTACACCGAGAGGGTCGGCAGTTCGAGCCTGTCATCGCCCACCATCCGCCTTCGCTAACTTTGGCGAAACCGAAGTTTAGCTACGGCGTGACAAGGCTCTCTGCCTTGTCCGCTGGAGCGCGTGAAGCGGATGCCGCGCCGCAGTTCCCTCAGGAACGAAGGCAGGCTCTTGTAAGGATTCTGACACTTCTTTGCGGGGGTGTAGCTCAGTTGGTTAGAGCGTCGGCCTGTCACGCCGAAGGTCGCGGG
>CAZRJZ010000242.1:0-2943 GCA_964600465.1 uncultured Rickettsiales bacterium | reverse complement strand
TGGCCGCGATCTTCTGGGGATGCCAGGCCATCGCGCCCTATTACTGGACGGGAGGCGCCTTCCTCCGGCAAGACTGGCTGTTTTATCTCGTGCTGTCGGCCTGCCTCCTCCGCAAGCGGAGGGGGAGGTTTCCCATGTTACTAATCGTTTCATGAGCCTGCCCTGTTTATGGCTTGCTTTCCTTCGCCCACCAGGTGGTGAGTCCCAGATTATATTTCGGAGTAACGGCAGGCTGGTCAAATTTATTCCACCAGGCAATGCGGAAATTATTGGCGTGCCAGTTAGGAATCACCACATGCTCCCACAGTAAAATACGGTCAAGCGCTTTACCGGCAGCGGTAAGGGATTCAAGGTCTTTTGCATTTACCAGCTGTGCCAGGACTGCGTCAATCGCAGGAGATTGTAGCCCGGAAAGATGGTTGCTGCCTTTCACCTCCGCCTGGCTGGAATGCCACAGGAGCCTCTGTTCATTGCCGGGGAAGAAGACGCCGCGGTTAATCCAGATGGAAACCACATCGAAATCAAAATTATCGGTGCGTTTTTGGTATTGCGCGTCATCGACCATGCGGATGCTGGAGGCAATGCCTAAGCGCTCCAGATTTTTGCGCATTGGGCCAATCACGCGCTGCATAGTGGGCTGGCGGAGTAGAAATTCAATCTGGAAGGGTTTTCCGGTTGTTGCATTCACGCGCTTGCCGTCTTTGACAATCCACCCCGCGTCTTCCAGCAGCCTTTGTGCTTTTAAAAGATTTTCCCGCGCATTGCCGGAGCCATCGGTTGGTGGGATTTTAAATTCCTGGCTGAAAAGCTCTGGCGGCAGATTAGCCCGGAAGGGCTCCAGCAGCGCGAGTTCCTTGCCTTTCGGCAGGCCTGTGGCCATAAACGGCGTGGACTGGAAAAAAGACGTATTGCGCTTATAAGCGCCGTAAAAAATAGTGCGGTTTAGCCAGTCAAAATCCAGGGTAAGGTCAATAGCCTCGCGCACGCGCCGGTCGGCGAGTTCAGGTTTGCGCGTATTGTAAATAAATGCCTGCATGCCCTGGGGAATGCTGTGTTCTACGAGTTTTTTTATAATACGGCCATCGTTGACCGCCGGGGTATCGTATGCTGTAGCCCAGTTGCGGGCGATGTATTCTTGCCGGAAATCATACGCCCCGCCTTTAAATGCTTCCAGCGACACGTTTTCGTCGCGGTACATATCAAAGATAATATGATCAAAATTATATTGGCCTTTATTGACTGGCAAATCCGCTGCCCAGTAATCTTTTACCCGTTCGTAAGTCATGCTGCGGCCAGGATCCACGCTGCCGATCCTGTAGGGGCCACTGCTAAGTGGCGGCTCCAGCGTGGCGTCTTCGAATTTATGCTGGTCATAATACGCCTTCGGTAGAACTGGCATTTGCGCGGCTATGAAAGGCAACTCGCGGTTATTGGCATCTTTGAACGTGAACTTCACTTGCCGTTCGCCGGTTTTTTCCGCTTTTTCAATTGGCTGATAAAAGAGCTGATAGGTGGGGTCGGCTTTTTCTTTCAGGGCGTTTAAGCTAAACACCACATCTTCCGGGGTGATGGGCGTGCCATCATGCCAGCGTGCCGCTTTGCGGATAGTAAACGTCATGGAAAGCCGATCGGGTGCTATGTCCGCACTCTCTGCAATGAGGCCATACACGGTTTCCGGCTCATCGAAAGAAGGCGTCATCAGGCTTTCATAAAGATAAGTCAGCCCGGGCGCTTTCACGCCTTTAAGGACGTAAGGGTTGAGGGAGTCGAATGTGCCCATTTCACCCAGTTTAATTTGTCCACCTTTAGGAGCTTGCGGATTGACGTATTCAAAATGCGTGGCGGAAGCTTTGTATTTGCATTCGCCGTAAAGCGCGATGCAATGAGAGGGCGCGGCGTGGGCGGAAAGCGCTACGAGGTTGAATAGTAAAAATGATGAGGCAACCAGGTTTTTATATTTTAGAGCAATCATGGCCATTAATTATTTTCCCACGGCCCCGCTTTGCCGCCCTCGGTGGGCGGGGTGTAAGGAGTGGTGCTTTTATTGCGAATAGCGTCAAACACGCTCAAGGCTTGCGCCACCATACCGCCGGCATCGGCTGCGTTAGCGGGGAGCAACACGGTGGTGCCTTCTTTGGCCAGCTGGCGGAAAGCCGCCACGTATTGCTCAGCAATGCGTAACGCCACCGCGTCCGTTCCACCGGCGTTCTGGATAGATTCCGCCACCACCGCAATTCCTTTTGCGGTTGCTTCCGCCACCGCGAAAATGGCTTCCGCTTCCCCTTTGGCGCGGTTGACCTGATCGGTCAGCGCCGCTTCTGATTGCAGTACCACTTCCTGCTTGCGGCCTTCTGCGATGTTGATTTGCGACTGGCGCTTGCCTTCCGATTCTAAAATCAGTGCGCGCTTTTGCCGGTCGGCGGCAACTTGCAGCTCCATGGCTTTTAAGACTGATTGTGGAGGGGTGATGTTACGAATCTCATAGCGCATGCACTGGATACCCCAGGTTTGGGCTGCCTGATTGATGGAGGTAACGATATTGGCATTAAGTGTTTCACGTTCTTCAAATGTTTTATCCAGCGTGAGTTTTCCGATTTCCGAGCGCATAGTGGTTTGCGCCAGCAGAGAGAGGGAATAAACCGGCTCCTGCACGCCGTATGAAGCAGCAATCGGGTCGATAATACGCACATAAAGTACGCCATCCATGACGAGCGTTACGTTATCGCGTGTGATCGCCGCCTGTTCCGGAACATCTACCGCTACTTCTTTTAAAGAATGCTTATAGGCTACGCGCTGAAAGAAAGGAATAATCATGCTGGGGCCGGGGTCAAGCTTGCGGTCAAATTTGCCGAAGCTTTCTACAATCCATGCTTCCTGCTGGGGTACGGCTTTAAAGCCTAACAACACGGCAATGTAGCCGACCGCCAGTACTGCAATAAGAAT
>CAZRJZ010000241.1:0-2977 GCA_964600465.1 uncultured Rickettsiales bacterium | reverse complement strand
CGGTAACGGGACGTAATGGCATCCACCGCCATAAAACCGGCATTGTGACGATTTTTTGCGTACTTAACGCCAGGATTGCCAAGGCCAATCAGCAGGGACATCCCGGAAGAATGCGGGTTAGATGATGAAAAAGGGAGGGACACACTCTCATCACCCATCAGCTATTGCTCACCTTTTGGAACGCTATTTCTTCTCATCCTTTTTAGCAGCGGCAGGTTTGGCGGCAGTGGGCGCTGCGGCAGCGGCAGCGGCAGGCGCAGCAGCGGCGGCGGGAGTTGCAGCCGGCTCTTCTTTGGCGCTGCGTCCGGCGATGGTAGCAACGGTGAAATTACGCTTAATCACCGGAGTAACGCCCTTTGGCAATGAGACGTCATTGATATGCAGGGAATCTCCGATGTTCATTTCCTGAATGCTGATTTCAATCGCGCCGGGAATAGATTCCGGAGAGCACAACATTTCTATTTCGTGGCGTACGATATTCAGTACGCCGCCACGTTTAATCCCCATGGACTTCTCCTGGTTACGGAATTTTACCGGCACCATAACGCGAATGGCGGCGCCCTCCACAACTTTAATAAAGTCCACATGCTCAATCTGATCCGTTACGGGATGAAATTGCACATCATGCGGCAGCGCCTTAATTTTCTCGTTGCCGAAGTCCAGCTGGATAACGCGGCTGCGGAAACGGCCTTTACGGTATTGGAGGGTGACTTCATTGCGCGAAAGCGCCAGGGATACCGGCTCCTGTCCCCTTCCGTACAGCACCGCAGGCACCCTTTCTTCACGGCGGAGCGCACGGGCAACGCCTTTTCCGGTGTTTTGGCGGCGTTCCGCCATCAAAGTAGCGGTGCTGGCACTAGACATATCATTATTCTCCAGATACTTAAATGCTTATAAAATTGCGAAGGAAGCGTTTTTATCCCAGAAAACCTCAAATGTCAAAAGGTAAAACGCTCTTGAAGCTCGCCTCGATCAGCGCTATAATCCCTCCGTTGCGTTACGCAACTATGGCGATAAACGTAGTTTAGAATAGACAGATTGGACCCGGGGGCGGAACCCGGCGCCTCCACCTGAGTTCGCGCTTAGAATCGCAGCGAATTTTGGCGGGGGCGAATTAGCTTCGACAGCTGTAGTAAAGACTCTGCTTTTGCCCGGTATGATACCGCCGTGACGGATCATCTTCATAAATGCTAACGATAACGTTGCATTTGTTGCTGCTAACGACAACAACGTCGTTGAAGTTGCTGTTGCCGCCTAAGTGGTAGCGCAGTAATTCTAGCACAACACGGCTCGGGCGGGTGCCGGGTAACAGAAACCCGCCCACCTATACCCCACCTATATGGGGTATGTTTTTGCGTGCAGGCGCCCGGTTTTGGGTCTTTTTTGGCAGAAGGGATCGGGTGTTGATTAAAAAAATACGGCTGCTCCTTCTTGGCCTCATCGGCTTTTTGGGTATTGCCCTATGGCATTATTCCTCCATGCTCGCCTCTCCCGGTCCGCTGATGCAATCTAAGACATTGATTATTCCTAAAGGATCAGGTCTTCGGACCATCGGAAAAACGCTCGCCGAAGAAGACGTCATTCATTCGGAGTGGCTTTTCGAAGCGGCCGCCGTCCTGCAGGATCAGCATACACGCTTTAAAGCCGGCGAGTATGATTTCCCCGCAGGGATTACCATGACCGGCATAATCGACATGCTCTCGGCGGGAAAAACCGTTATTCGCCGCATCACCATTGCAGAAGGATTGCAAGTGCGTGAAGTACGGACGCTTTTGGAAAAAGAACCGGCGCTTACGGAGAAATTACCGGCGGAAATCCCCGAAGGGTCGTTACTGCCGGAAACTTATCATTTCTCCTACGGCGATAGTCGGGCGGATTTAATTGCCCGCATGCAGCGCAGCTTACGCGATACGCTGGCCAATGCATGGGAGACCCGCAAACCCGGCTTGCCCTTCCGCAATCCGCGAGAAGCGCTTATTTTAGCCTCGATTGTGGAAAAAGAAACCCGCATTGCGAGCGAACGGCCTCGTGTGGCGGCGGTCTACATCAATCGGTTGAAAGTGGGCATGAAATTGCAGGCCGATCCCACCACGCGTTATGCCGTCGAACAAACCGAAGGCCCCATGACGCGCGCTCTAACCTTGCACGATCTGCGCAAAGAACACCCGTATAACACCTACGCCGTCGCCGGCTTACCCCCGGGCCCCATTGCTAACCCCGGGAAATCCTCTATTGAAGCCACGCTTAACCCCGACGCTTCCGATGAACTCTATTTCGTGGCCACCGGCACAGGCGGTCATCGTTTCTCAAAAACCTTGCAGGAGCATCAAGCGAATGTGTCGCTCTACCGCAAACAACAAAAGGAAATGCAAGCAAATCCTTGATCGGAACAAGGAAAAGAGTTAATCACTCACCTATGCAAGAAAAATCCATCCTTATCACCTTCGACGAATCCTTTGGCTGGGCAGGCCTTGGAGAGCTAAATGAGGTGATTGACGCCACCGGAGAAAATTTTCGTGGCAATTGGCATTACGAACCCACCGCAGAGCGCCTGAATAACATTTCCCTGGCACCGCAATACGCCACGCAACGCCATAATTTGCGGCTGGTGGCAAAAAATTGCGTCCGCGCACTTGAGATCGGCATCCGAGGCGGACACAGCGCACTCATGTTACTGGAAACAAACCCCCAGCTGGAATGGCATGCGATAGATCCGTGCAATTTGCGTTATGATCTAGACGCAGGAGATTGGTTATCCAACCGCTTCGCTGAACGGTTTCAATGGTTCACGGGTAATCCGCAAGCGCTGCTCCCGGAAATCCGCATCCGCCGGACCAGGGAAAAATACGGCTTGATCTGCATTGACGGCACACGCGAGCCGGAGCAGGCGCGCACGGATCTTTTTAATGCGCTTACCCTGGCGGAACCAAGCGCCTGGATCATAGTAAACGCACCCGGGCATCCTGCTGTGGGCGAA
>CAZRJZ010000240.1:0-2981 GCA_964600465.1 uncultured Rickettsiales bacterium | reverse complement strand
AGAAGACCCTGGCTCATTAAGGATAACCAGCCCTGCCTCTATAATTTGCCGAGCAAAACCGTCGGCTACCGGCTCTTCGGCATAAATAGAAAGGTGTAGCCGCATCGTACTACGATCTACTCTCCCCACCGCATCTACCAACGCCCCCTGCTGTTTAACTACTTCAAAAATCCCCATTCTTTGTTTTGCTCGATCACTAAAATCAACCATCTTTCAGTTCTCTTTTGCCCCATACGCACCAATCACGCGTGCCACCTGCCCGGCAGGCGCCTGAAGAACGCCCAGAATTTTCTGCGCGGGCGCTTGCAGCAAGCCAACAATTTTGCCGCGCAGTTCATCGAGCGACGGCATTTTCGCCAGAGCCTCTACATCCGCTACATTGAGCTGACGCTCACCGAACGCGCCGCCTAAGATCACCAAACGCTCATTGGTTTTGGCAAATTCCACCATCACTTTGGCCGCCGCCACCGGATCTTCCGAATAGGCAAGACCGGTCGGGCCTTTAAGATGCGGGGTTAACGTTTCAAAGAGGGTATCTTTAACAGCGATATTGACCAGCCGATTCTTCGCTACTTTATAGCGCGCGCCCACCGCACGCATTTTGGTGCGCAGCTCGGAGACTTCCGCCACCGTCATACCTTTATTGTGCGCTAAAATTAGCACCTGCGCCGATTGCAAGGCGCCCGATACATCTTCAACGACTTCTTTTTTCTTCTGCCGTGTCAGTGCCATAACCCCTCCTAAGCCGCCGCCGTTACGGAGGCCGGATCAATCTTCAATCCTACACCCATGGTGGAAGAAAGACCGATCTTTTTAATATAATTACCTTTAGCGCCGGATGGCTTTGCCTTTGTTACCGCATCCACAAACGCAATAACATTCTGAGCAATCTGCTCAGGAGCGAACGACACCTTACCGATACCTGCGTGCACAATGCCGGCTTTTTCCACGCGGAATTCGACCTGCCCGGCTTTCGCCTGCTTCACCGCTTCAGCCACGTTTGGCGTGACGGTGCCGAGCTTAGGATTAGGCATCAAGCCTTTGGGGCCAAGCACCTTACCGAGTTTTCCCACCAATGCCATCATGTCCGGGCTTGCGATCACACGGTCGAAGTTCATCTCGCCTTTTTCCACGCGCTCGGCCAAATCTTCCGCGCCTACCAAATCCGCGCCTGCGGCTTTGGCCGCGTCCGCCTTATCGCCACGCGCAAAGACCGCCACACGCACCGTTTTGCCCGTGCCGTTGGGCATACTCACCATGCCGCGCACCTGCTGGTCGGACTGTTTGGGGTCGACGCCTAAATTCATCACGATATCAATCGTTTCATCGAATTTCGCCGTTGAGCAAGACTTCAACAGAACGACAGCTTCTTTTAAAGCGTACAATTTCTCCCGATCCACTTGCGCGAGCGAGGCTTTGCGTTTTTTTGTCACTCTAGCCATGCTCTAAGCCCCCGTCACTTCTAAGCCCATAGCGAGCGCAGAGCCGCGAATCATCGCTGCGGCAGCTTCCACCGTGTGAGCGTTAAGGTCGGACATTTTTTCTTTCGCGATTTCGCGGATATCGTTCATGCTGATTTTCCCCGCTGTCACGCCCTTACCCGGCGTTTGCGAACCCTTTTGAATCTTTGCCGCCTTTTTCAGATAATGCGACACAGGCGGCTTGCGGGTAATAAACGTAAATGTACGATCCGCATAGGCCGTAATCACCACAGGAATGGGAGCGCCTGGCTCCATTTTCTGGGTAGCGGCGTTGAACGCCTTACAAAACTCCATAATATTCAACCCACGCTGGCCGAGAGCCGGACCTACGGGCGGTGAAGGGTTGGCTTTGCCTGCAGGGATCTGCAGTTTTACATAGCCGACGATTTTTTTTGCCATCGCACTGCTTTCATTTGCATGGTGTTAACGCTTACGGACTGAAAAACTTAAGAACAACCTAAGAATCCCAGTGCTCAGCTCCTAATTTTCTCCAACGAGGGAGGCGGATGTATAAAGCCTATTCCCTACAATTGCAAATAAAAAATAGCACCCCGAACCATAGCTTCTGGGGCCGCCTCATAAGTTATGCTAATTCGCAATCAATATATTGATTGCGTTACGCTGGCTGCGCCGCGCATATATCATAAAGCCTCATCCCGACCTTCTCCCAAAGGGAGAAGGGGCTGCACTGCCTTTCTTAAAACGCGTCCCAGAAGGCCAAGGAGCAGTAGTTTCCCTTCTTGCTGGTGTCGTAGGCGGACGTGGAGGGAACGGATGTAGTAACGCAGTTGGTATACGATGACCTCGGAAGAAACCCGACCTTGCCTTGCGCCGGTTTTCCATCATCCGTTTTAGTGTCGATGGCGAACGCCACGTCCGTGGAGAAGGCCGGCGCATAGGTTTCGCAGCAGCCCGAATCCGTAGCACCAAACAGGATAACGTGCGAGGAATGCGTGCACCATACGCAGGGAGAATAGTCGTTGCCATCGGTATAATTTCCCCAGTTCAAGACGGTAAAACCCGCCGTTGGATAGTATTTGGACTGGGGAATATTGGTGCCAACTACGGCATGGCGCGTGCCCCCCGAGCCATTCGTTCCCGAATAACTGCCGGGGATAAGGAGCGCCTGAGAAAGCTGGTAGGGGTATTGCCACATTTCGCTGTTATCCATCCACCAGAAACCGGCGATCTGGCCGTTCCCGTTGCCGTTCGTGGCACCGGAGAACACAGCGGTGATGTTATTGCAGTCTCCGGGCAGGCAATTATATTTCACCCGGAACGCGTAGGTTGCGGTGGTAAGTTTTTCCACCTCGCTGATGGCACCTCTGACGCTCGCGGCTTCGATCAAATCCCTGCCCACCAGTATCCCGCCTACAATCAGACCGATCACCACCATCACAATTGACAGTTCGATCAGGGTAAACCCCGCGCGTCTGCTTCGATTTAAGTCGCTCATTGAACGTTACCTGCTATACATACTACCCTACAGTAGATTTTGCG
>CAZRJZ010000239.1:0-2982 GCA_964600465.1 uncultured Rickettsiales bacterium | reverse complement strand
GCCCTGCTTACGAAGACAAAGTAGCACGCCGCGCCATCCGCGTATGCGACCTAGAAGATGAACGCGTCCTGCGCGATAAAATCTCTAACTTGCTCGTCTATCATAACGCGCTTCTGGCCGCCGCCGGAGCGCCGCTGATGCAAACGGAAGAAATCCTCCGGCCTTTGCTGGAAGTCGCGCCAAAAATCCTTGCCTTCGCCGCGCCGGTCTGGCGGATTTTGGATGAACAACGCCGCAGCGGTGCGCGGATTTTGTTCGAAGGCGCGCAAGGAGTGATGCTGGATGTGGATCATGGCACCTACCCTTACGTCACATCCTCTAATACGCTGGCAGGCGCAGCCACGCTCGGCAGCGGTACGGGACTTTCCGGCATCGGCTACGTGCTTGGCATTACCAAAGCCTACACCACGCGCGTCGGCTCCGGCCCCTTTCCAACAGAGCTGAATGACGAGATCGGCCAGACACTTGGCCGCGTGGGTAACGAGTTCGGCACCGTTACCGGCCGGCCGCGCCGTTGTGGGTGGTTCGACGCCGTGCTCGTGCGCCAGGCCGTAAAAATCTGCGGCATCAGCGGTATTGCGCTTACCAAGCTGGATGTGCTGGACGGATTTGAGCATTTAAAAATCTGCACCGGCTATCGCCATAACGGAAAAACCTACGACTATCTGCCATCTTCCATGAAAATCCAGGCGGAAATAGAACCGGTCTATGAGGAAATTTCCGGTTGGGCGGAAAGCACGCAAGGCGCGCGCAGCTGGGCGGAATTACCGGCGCAGGCCATTAAATATATCCGCCGCATCGAAGAGCTGATTGAATGCCAGGTGGCGCTGCTCTCCACCAGCCCTAAACGCGAAGACACAATTCTGGTGCATGATCCTTTTATGGATTGATGGCATTATACCGCAAATTCCGCCAGCGCGGCGCGCAACTCTTCCAGGCCGGTTTTCTTCTCCGAGCTGGTGATCAAGATCTGGGTAAGAGCCGCCGGGTGTTTGCGAATCGCTTTTTGCATGCTCTCCATAACTGTTTGCAGTTCCTCTTCTGTGAGCTTATCTGCTTTTGTCAGCACTAATTGATAAGAAACAGCGGCTTCGTCCAACAGCTTCATCATCTCAACATCAACTTCCAGTATGCCGCGGCGTCCGTCGATCAAGACGCACACTCGCTGTAAATTCACCCGCCCACGCAAATAATTCCGGATTAGCCCATTCCATGAGGCAACTTCCTTCTTAGGCGCCTTCGCATAGCCATACCCGGGGAGATCGACTAAAATGAGCCTGTTTGCCAGCAGAAAAAAATTTAACTGCTTAGTACGCCCCGGCGTGATGGAAACGCGCGCAATGGTTTTTCTATTGGTAAGCGCGTTGATAAGACTGCTTTTTCCTACGTTCGAGCGCCCGATAAACGCGACTTCCGCAAGGGAAAGCTTAGGTAGCGCATCCGCATTTGTGGCGCCTGCAATAAACGTGCATTCTCCGCAAAAAAGCTTATGGGCGAAATCGGCGCTCGGTTGCATGGAATTATTTCTTATGATTTTTATCTTTTTCTTCCGCATTATAGCGGCTTGTGATGACATGCTGCTGAAGAATGGAGAGCGCGTTGCTCCAGGTCCAGTAAATCAGCAACCCGCTTGGCATGTTGCGGAAAAAAAGCAGGAAGAAATACGGCATGAATTTCATCATCTTCGCTTGCGTGGGGTCAGGCGGCGTGGGCTGCTGGCGCATCTGAAGCACCATGCTTGCGCACATCAACACCGGAAGAACGCCTAGATGCAGCCAGCCCGGCGGAGTCCACGGGATCAGACCAAATAGATTAAAAAAGTTGGAAGGATCCGCCGCCGAAAGATCCCGAATCCAGCCAAAGAACGGCGCATGACGCATCTCAATGGTGACATAAAGCACCTTATAAAGCGAAAAAAACACCGGAAGCTGCACCAAAATCGGCAAGCACCCTGCCGCGGGATTCACTCTGGCGCGCTTATAAAGCGCCATGGTTTCGCGCTGGGCTGTTATTTTATCATCCCCGCACTGCTCGCGGATACGCAGTATTTCAGGCTGCAACAGACGCATCTGGGATGTGGCCTTATACGCCTTATTGGCCAAAGGAAACATGAAAAGCTTAATCACCACGGTCAGCAACAAAATCGCCAGGCCAAAATTACCGATGAGGTGATAAAAATTGTTCAATGCCAGAAAAATAGGCTTGGTAAGGAAGTAAAGCATCCCAAAATCCACCGCCCGGTCAAAAAGCGGCACGGGAGGAATATTATGTTCCGCATCCCCCAGAGTGTAGCGATCCAGCGGTTCAATTTCTTTTGCACCGGCAAAAAAGCGCATGACGCTGAAGGCGTTGCCACCGGGATTTATCTGCACAAGATTGCCTAAGAAATCCGCCTGATAACGATCCTGCCCACGCGACTGATAATAGCTAAAGCTTACCTTAAAGCTTTGCTCCTGCGGCACCACCGCGGCCAGCCAGTATTTATCGGTGATACCCAGCCAGGAAGACGCGTTTTCAAGCTTATGCTCCTTATCGTCGCGCAATTGCTTATAGGTAACCTCTTTCAGGCTGTTATCCGCCACACCCATAGGGCCTTCGTGCATAATCCCCATATGCTCGGCCGATTCCGCATAAGCACGGTTAATCAGCGCGTAAGGAGAGAGTTGCAGCGACGCGCCGGTGCGGTTTTCCACCTCCTGGCGGAGACTGAACATATAATCCTTATCCACAGCGATAATAGTGCGGAAAGTAACGCCTTCGCCATTATCCCAACTCAGCACCACCGGCTTTTCTGCAGTCAGCACGTCGCTATCGGTATGCCACACGCTATTGCCATCCGGGACACGGGTTTTTGCATCCGCCGATGTCCAGCCGGATTGCATGAAATAGGATTTTTCAGAAGCCGAAGGAGCCAGAAGCACCACTTCGGGGCTGTCTTTGTCCAGGCTTTCATGATACTTGGCCAGCGTTAAGTCATCGAAT
>CAZRJZ010000238.1:0-3008 GCA_964600465.1 uncultured Rickettsiales bacterium | reverse complement strand
CGAAGCGTTGGGGCTGAGGCCGGAGGAAGAGAAGTTACTGTGTAGCATGCAACGTCAGAAAGGGCATTTTCTCATTCGGCATGGCGAAGAAACTATTCCCTCCTATCTCTCGATTAACGATGCAAAATTGCGCGCCGTGTTAGCTGGAGATGGGGGCCATGAAAAATATTAATGCATGGCCCAATAGGAAACTCATGGGAGCGTTTGGCCGCAATCAGGCGTTCGCGCTGAAATTTTCGCTTGCCCTGACTTTCTTTCTGATGCCGGAAATCGTTTGGGCGTGGACGCCCCTTGCATGCAACCCGAATCTTGGCACACCCGTCACAGGCACCACGCTTTACGATACTGCGACGGTTTGCGCCAGTCCCGGTATTTTCTCCGCGCTTTCGTGCAGTTTTCAATCCATTATTAACGAGGTCTTGAGCCGGGTTTATTGTGGTATCCAGCATTACATGCTTCCGATGCTGATTTCGGCCTTTACCGTGTTTTTGATCATCTTCGGAATTATGATGGTCATGGGCTCTATCCAGCTCAATATCCGTGAATTCGTGACACGCGGGTTAAAAATAGCCGCTGTGTACGCGTTTACATTGAACGCCTCCTGGGGCGTGGGGGTAGGATTTAACTTTCTTATGGCAGCCATGCATAATGGAATTGGCTGGGTGGCGTTGATTGCGTTACAGCCCAATACCAGTGGCTGGGTATCCGCCGTTCCCGCTTATTGTAATGCCAGTACGGTGATACAGGTGCTGGATTGTTTGATCTACAGTCAGATATATGGCGCTTTCAGCGATCAAAGCAGTAAGCTGATCGGATTTTTCTCCGCCCTTGCAGTGGCGGTGCCGCCGCTTTTTTTGTTTTTCATCTGGTTTTTGGTCAAAAGCATTGTGGTGCTGGTGCGGGCGCTTATCACGTATTTGCTTGGCATATGCGCCATCGCGTTTCTTATCGGACTGGCTCCCATCTTTGTGCCTTTCTCCCTTTTCCGCGTAACCTACAGTTTCTTTGAAAGCTGGACGCACTATCTTATCTCATTTGCGTTACAGGTGGTGCTGGTGTTTGCCAGTGTCTCGCTGCTTCTGCTGGTGATGTCGTTTTTCAGCAATACATTCCTGGCCAGCATTGCCAGTATTGTTATGGATTACTCGAATATTTGGTGGGTGGGGCCGTATCGTAACGCTCTTTCTGAGGCGGTTGCCGTGTGTCCTTCCGTGATGGTTCCGGGGCCCTATGGGCCTGTGTTGACCTGCACCTCTATTGATCCGAAGGACGCGTTGCCGCCGAGCATGTGGCTATTCCAAAGCGGACTGCTCTACAGTATCCTTCTCAATCTGGCGACGTTAGCTATTGTCGTGAAAATATTCGATACCTTACACGAAAATATTCCTAACATCGCGCGCCAGCTTTCCGGTCCGGCCTATGCGCCGATGCTTGGCGGCGGTCAGGGAGTGAGCGCCTTTGGTGCTATTGCCTTTCCGGGGGAACAGCTGCTTGGGGGCGCCAAGGCGAATTTTATGTCGGCGTTTAACGGAGGCACGGGAGGTTTGTTTAGCCGTCTTTCGCAGGGGGTTTCTGCGGGAGCAGGCACTGTGGGCGCCGGGCTCGGCGTCACTTCGGCCGGAGCAGGAACAGGAGCAGGAGCAGGAACAGGAGCAGGAGCAGGAACAGGAACAGATCCGGCGGCGGCCGCAGGAGCGCTTGCCGGCCAGCGCCCTTCGGTCGGTAAGTCATGATTTTAGCCGTTTTACCCCAAAAAGCGCCTGTATTGTTAATGATTTTTTATATTAAATAGGGTAGTTTATAGTTCCGTATCATCGTATTTGTGTGTGCCGTGGCTAAAGAAAAAACAACAATGGAGGGAGAAGACCGTACCTGGTACCGCGATCGCTATCAGAGGTTGGTAGTGCAAAGAAAATTATTGATAATTATATCTTTTCTTGCGCTTTCGTCGACATTCGCCTCCGTTATGGTGCTTTGGAGCATGGTGCCGATGAAGACTATCGAGCCCTACGTGATTCAGGTGGAACAGAAATCGGGGGTGGTGCAGGCGGTAGATCCTTCTGCATTTAAGGATTTGACGGCGAATGAATCTGTTAATAATTATTTTATACTTTTATATATTAGGGCGCGTGAAGGGTATGGGTCAGCAGATTTAATAAGAAGTTACGAGTTGGTGCGTCTGATGTCGGAGCCAGGCAGGGTATTTGGGGGCTTTATGGCCGAGGCGGATGCGAATAACCCTCAGAGCAATGTGGCGCGTTTGGGGAGCGTGGGGGTTCGGAGGGTAAAGCTGAAATCAATGACGTATCTGGAGCCTAAAAAAGTGCAGGTGCGTATTTTGGTGGAAGAACTGATGGATGGGATCAATGTGAGTAGTCAATTACACAAGATTATTTTGCTGGAGTTTGAATATACCAAAATGGGGCTGACTACAGAGGAACGTTACGTCAATCCGCTGGGTTTCCGCGTTATCGCTTATAGATCTGATGAGGACATGTTACAGTGATGAAAAATATCATTTTAAAAGCCGCTTTCCTGGCGAGTCTATCACTGCCTGCCTATGCAGCAGAGCAGCACTCCACGCTGAGCGATACCCGCATTCGGGAGGTCGAATACAACCCGAATGACGTGGTGACTATTAACACGTTGTACGGGTATCAAACGAGCGTGGAATTTGCCACGCAGGAAAACATCGAGGCGGTTTCGGTCGGGGATCGTGGGCCATGGCAGATTATTCCCGTGGGGCGCCGGCTGTTCATCCGTCCTTCCGTTGACGGATTAAGCACCAACATGACCGTTATTAGTAACGTGCGAACTTACCAGTTTGATCTAAAATCCGGCAAAGGCAGTATTGATAAAAACCGCGATGTGAGTTACGTCGTGCGTTTCTCTTACCCGGACGACAAGCCCCAGCCCCCCAAATTCTCTGAGGTCACGAGCGCCTCCGCGCCGATAGCGCCTGCGCCTGTTACCGCCCCGATGGCCCAAGATCACGTTAACCCCAAGCC
>CAZRJZ010000237.1:0-3008 GCA_964600465.1 uncultured Rickettsiales bacterium | reverse complement strand
AAACTTGAGGTCATACTGCCTGCGGATTTCTTCGATGAGGTCAATAATATGAGGCAGGATGGTGATGCGCCCTTTCAGCCGCTCCTGCTGCTGCTCCACGCGCACCAGCAGGGGAGCAAAGCGGAAAGAGGCTTCGTTAAAATTTGTTTCGATTTCTTTTTCCTGGGCAGCGCAGCGCTCCTGCAGCTGGCGGTGTACCTCTGTTTCGATTTCTATTTTCCGCTCGGTGTACCACAAGCGGATTTTAGCATCAGACAGGTCAATAAAAAAATCTGCTCTGCTTTTCTCGGTTGTAGTATCCTTGCAGGATAAAATTTTTATTTTTTCCGCGATTGCTCCGTGTAGTTCTTTGTGCAGGTCAATCAGCTCTTGCTGTCCGGCAAGCTGCTTTTCGTAATCTATTTTATCAAAATTCATCGTGGTGTTTTTTTTAATTGCTGCCTATTGCCGGCTGTGTCTTCTCTTTCTCCTTGCGCTTATCCAGCTCTTTCAGGTAATTCTCCATCGCGTTTTTCAGCAGCTGCTCATTTACCTTTTTATATTCGCTGGCCTGCTTCAGCTTGTTGGCGATACTCATGCCTACGGACAGCGCGGCTGATATCTCCGGGCGCTCATTCAGCTTATAAATCTTCACCATCGGCATGATGCTCTCGATGAGAAATTCTTTTTCCATCGGCTGTACCTGCAGGTTGCGCTCGGTTTCCAAATTGATTTTCGTGAACAGGTCTATGCACATCGGGGGCAGATGCCCCTGCTGCGTATGAAACATCACGTTGGGTATGGAAAACTTGCAGTGGTCATACAGCAGCTGCGGGAAATAAGTAGCATACGCGCCCACGAAAAATTCGCTCATCTGCCGCGCGGTCATATTTGCAATCGGGTCGGGCACGTCAATGTTGGTCTTGCCCGGGTCTGCCTGCACTGATGGTGGTGCTGTTGGTTGTGCCGCAGACGCTACCGTTACCTTCTCGCTGGTAAACACATTCGGATTCACCGGCTTGGGCGCGGGGATGCTTGCCTCCTGCGCAGGTGCAGGCGCAGGCGCCTCTACCTTTACGTTTGTCGTGGGCTGGTCATCCGATTCCGGCAGCAGCTCAATGCCCTCGCTTGTCTCTTTATAGTTTGCCATTAGACGGGGTATTTCGTTTGTTTTTTAAATGTCTTCAGATCATTTACGATTTTGAGATGCCGCTTGGAAAGCCACAGCTTCCAGTCTTTCTTGCGCCTGATTTTCAGGTCATCAAGATGGTGGCGCCTGTTGATGCCCCGGCTCACCGTGCTCTTCGGCACGTTAAAAATGGTTGCAATCTGGCGGTAATTCAATCCTGCGCCTTCTTCAGAAAATAATAACAGAAAGGTTTCGTAGCGCAGCACGACTTCCTCTTCATTCATGCTGTTGCAGAATTCATCGAGGGTGGTGCCGAAATGGGTGAGGATCAGCTGGATGGTATGGCTGCAGAGCTTATGTTCGCCATTCTGAAAGCGCAGCGCATCCAGCACGGTGCGAATGCGCAGCGTTTTGCTTTGCTCATTTTTGAGCTTGCTGCAATATTTGAGCAGCAGCACTTCCTGCAGATAATCAGTAGGAACCGGCTTGGAAAAGACCGGCTTTGGCGGATAGTCGTTGGGCATCCTAAAAGGTTTTCTTTTAGGCCTGCCTGAGTTTACGATTTTTTAGGGAGCGGACTTATTTTGCTGCTGCTGCTTCCGGCTCTTTCTTTTGCTCGGCCGCTGCCGCTTCTTTTTCTTTTTTCTGTGCCTTGGGGGCATCTTCAATTTTCCATTCGTCCAGGAAGTCTGCAGCGGTGAGCAAAAACTTGCCCACGATAAACGAGGTGGGCGTGCCTCCGGAAGTAGAAGGCAATAACGACTTTTTGGGCACCGTGATATCCTTGAAGCCGCCCAGCTCCTTGCCGCTGATTTTATTTTTCTTATCAGCTACCAGCTGCGTAAGGTAATCTTCGCAGGTCGAATTTTTGCGGAGGTCTTCAAAGTATTTTGTTTTTTCTTTCTTCACCCACTCTTCCAGCTCTTTCACATCCGGCTGCAGCGTGCGCAGCTCATCTATTTTGATAATTACCCCGGTGAAATCATGTTTGTCTGTAACGAGCTTTTTGATTTCCGCAGTGAGCGCATCAATGCGGTCCTGCTTTACTTTTTGTTCTTTTTCCTGAATTTTGGCGGTTTGATGCTGATCCATTTCCTGAGTGGTTTTGGTGGATAAATAAGATTTTACGTCTTTTTCAATGTCCAGGCTGTCCTTGCGCATCACTTTGATGTAAGCCTCCTGCTCTTCCGCGCTGGCAAACGGGTTTTCCTTCAGGTAATTGAATTTGGCATTGAACGCCTGAATTTTCTTCTGGATATTCTGGTCGAGGTTCACCGTTTTCACAAAATGCTTTTTCATGCTCTCGATGTGCGGCCAGGCAAGTGTGTTCACGTCAATAAACCCGTCATTGCGCGGGAATTCCACTTCAAGGTCATCATAGATTTCTTCCGAGATGTCTGCGAGCCTGTTCTGCATCGCGGTCAGGTCCGCTTCGCGCTCCGCTTCATCCTTGTAGGTGGCGTTTTGAACTGCATCATCATATTTTATTTTGGCAGATGCCCAGTTATCCACCATGTTTGCGAGATAATCCTGCGTGATGCGTTCGCGGGTGATGCCGTTTTCCTGCATGTATTTGATGTGGGGGAAATCAATTTTTTCGGGCGTTGCCATAGGAGTGTGTTGTTTTAGTGCAGGCGAAAGTACGCGAATTGTTTGAAATCACCAAACAAAAAAGTTGCGTGTGCGGTGCATGAAGGTTGCGTGCGGGTTGCGTCAACTTATTAAACGGCAAAAGCGCCTTGCGGGCGCTTTTGCTGGCTGAAAGACAATGAAAGAGAGCGAAAACTTTGTAGCGCAGACGGGACTCGAACCCGCGACCTGTGGGTTATGGGCCCACCGAGCTACCAACTGCTCCACCGCGCGCGGCTAAGTTACTCTTTAATTTTTAGTCCACCAGGTT
>CAZRJZ010000236.1:0-3027 GCA_964600465.1 uncultured Rickettsiales bacterium | reverse complement strand
TGAAGAATACGGTATTGAACTGATGAAGCAAAACGGCGCAATAAGTGAGGTCGCCGCCAAAACGGCATGGGCAGCGCTGGGCGAGCAACAAAAACGTCAGAAAATACACGATGCATGGTTGAAAGATCTGGAAGAATGCCGCAAATTACCGGCGCGGCAGGAGTTACTTACCAAATTCTTTCCCTCCCCGGTAACCGATTCGGAAAAAGACGCACAGAAAAGCCCTGAACCGGCGCAAGCCCCTTACCGATCCGAACGTGAAAAACATCTGGACGCGGCAGAAACCATCGTATCTGGCCTACGTACAGCAGGAAAATACCTTGGCAAGGCAGCGGAATTAGGCGTTCGTGGCTGGTTGGAGCATGGGGTAGTGGAGCCCACCAGCTGGATGACCAATCAAGCGCTAGGCACTCAGCCGCTTGATAAGGCCATCGAAAACGCCATGCTCCATGATTATAAGAATCATTCCGGCCTGGAGCAAAAACGCATCATTGCTAATTTACTGGAGGCACGGCTCTCACCGGAAGGCCTCGGGCAGTATCCGCTTGGCGCTGACCAGCAGGTTGAGGTACGAAAAATTATCCGCGTCATACGCGCTGCCGCAGTGGCGGATCTGAAATCAGTACAAAAATATATGGAAGAAACGCTCCCTGAACAATTGCGGCAAGGGGAGACGTTACGTGCTAATTTTGAAGCAAGGCATAACGCGCGCGTTGAGGCTTTACAGAAAAATCTGGATTTACTCAAAGAAAAGAACCTGTTCATTGTCTCCGACCTGGAGCCGGAACAATCGAAAGATACATGGCGCGTATTTGATAATGTAAGTAATACAACCTATGTGATCAGCAAGACATCGGGTACCCAATATTCCGTAAATAAAGTGAACCAAGACGGCAGTCTGGAAACAGGTGAAGCCGTGGTCGTAACTGAGGCTGCTAAAACACTGCCTGATCTGCTGCGCGATCTTATCTCTAAACACAATGCTTCCGCTGCAACGCCCCAAATTACCACATCGCAACTGCAATTTAAAACAATTGACATTGTCGGCCTCTCCCCAACGCGCTTTCAGGTGGAAAACGCTGGCGGCGCCAGCCCTACGCTGGTGCCCTCCACAACCATTATCAATGTGGCGGACACCGGCGTTGTGCAGCGTAAAGCATAGCTTATACTAATTCGCAATCAATATATTGATTGCGTTAGGCTGGCTGCGCCGCGCTTGGTGGAAAGAACTGCGCCGTTGTTAAAACATCAATCGAAGCCCGATAGCCCCGGCCAATTCGTCGTTATCCCCGCCATGAGTTTTGGCTATGGAGGAGGTTTCGCCGAATTTCCGGCCATAATGGACATCCGCGTACGGTGCGAACTTTCGGGTGAACTCAACGCGTGTCTGCAAGCCAATCTGTCCATCGACCACACCTGCGCCAATGTTCTGTGCGTGCACATCTTGCGCTGCGAGATTGACTTCGAGATAGGGCTGCAAAATCACCTTTTGCGTAATGAGGAAATCATTTTCCTCGCGTAGCCGTGCGGTAACGTCGCCGTGTTCACTGATGAACAAATGCGCCTCGGTTTCAAACCAGTAAGGCGCAAGCCCATTGAAGCCGAGCGTCAGATAGGCAGTGGATTCGGGCTTGGCATCGTAACGAATACCTGCTTGAGCATCCCAGAAAGTGGCGATATTGCGGCTGTAGAGCGCCCAGAACTCGGCGCTTTCCAGCGTGTTATCCGTACGTTCTCCTTCGGATTTTAGCCAGAGCTTGTTTTCGTCTGTACCGACCCAGCCATCCAGATCCCAGCTTTGAATCGGCGTGCCATCGGTATTGCCGCCCACATCGGCTTCCAAGCGGAACATGTGGAAGATTTGACTGCCATGCTCATGCGTCATATCGGCGAAACAGGCTGCAGAACCAAGAAGCCAGAAGCCGGAAATTAGTAATGTATATTTAGTCGACATGGCGATGCTCCTTTTCCGGTTTCTGATTCCTGACTTCTGATTCCAGTGTGGCGACCACCACCTGCCGCATCATGCCTGACATCATGTGGTAGAACAG
Source organism: uncultured Rickettsiales bacterium (assembly GCA_964600465.1). Taxonomy (GTDB): domain Bacteria; phylum Pseudomonadota; class Alphaproteobacteria; order Rickettsiales; family SXRF01; genus CAYMDD01. Next base: position 976 of record CAZRJZ010000236.1, on the reverse strand, counting down.
ATGGCAGTGGAACGCCCATTCACCGATTTCATCCGCTGTGATGAGCACGGAGTATGACCCGCCGGGCGGCACAATTACCGTATGCTTGTTCGGAAGTTTCGCTGCGGGCTGCCCGTTTTCCAGCTGCACAAACATGCCATGCAGGTGCATCGGGTGCGCCATCATGGTTTCATTCGTAAATTTCAGCCGCACGCGCTCACCGTATTTCAGGCGAATGGGTTCGGCGTCAGGGAATTTTTTCCCATTCATTGTCCAGATGTACCGCTCCATGTTGCCGCCCAAACGGATATCAATGGTGCGCTCCGGCTCGCGCTGATCTTTCTGCACGCCCGCATAACGCAAGTCAGCATAAGAGAGCGCTTTTTCACCCTCCGGCGTTCCCGTTTCCGCCCAGCCGCTCATCATGTCGGCAGGCGTCATTTCCATATCCGGGTCATCCCTCATCATCATCTCCATGTTCATATCGCCCATGGAGAGCAAGGCGCGGGGACGCTTAAGCGGGATTTCGCCTTTCATGCCTTCGGCAGTCGCCAGTGTGCCAATGGCAAAGCCGCTGCGATCAATCGGCTCGGCGGCGATGGTGTAGGCTTTGTCCTCTTTCGGCGTGACGATCACATCGTAGGTCTCGGCAGGAGCGAAACGGAATTCATCCACCGCCACCGGCTCAACATTCTGACCATCGGCTTGCACCACGCTCATTTTCAAGCCGGGAATCCGCACATCAAAAAACGACATGGCGGAAGCATTGATGAAACGAAGGCGCACACGTTCACCGGGCTTGAATAAACCCGTCCAATTTTGTTCCGGCGATTTGCCATTGACAAGGAAAGTATAGCCGGTCACGTCCGCCAGATCGGTACGCATCATCCGCATATCGCCCCAGTCTTTGGCGTCTTTCCATGCCTTGTCCCGGCCGCGCTTTCCAGCGTCCTTGAAGAAATCAGCAACGGTAAGCCGCGCATTGGCGTAGTAATCC
>CAZRJZ010000235.1:288-3048 GCA_964600465.1 uncultured Rickettsiales bacterium | reverse complement strand
ATTATAATCATGATACTCAAGGCAGTGAAGGATTCTATGCGCTATTGGTACGGATTTACGGTAGAAAGCCTGATTCTTTGGCATGGCCGCGCCATCCTGCAGGTTGTGCCACAGTCGCACGCATTGCAGCAGCTTCTGGCTCGAGTGGATGGATACTACACCCGCTACGCGGCAACATCTAACCGGCGTAGACAGACTGCAGATGCCAAAACATTTACCGCCGCGCTACTGGCACCTTTGGCCGTGCAGGAGCTGGGCGTATCCTCACCTCCGGCCACGATGTTTTCTTCCGCTGGACAGGTGCTGCGCTTGTTTGAAAACATCAATATCGAGCAGGCGGCAATAAACTTGTTCAACGGCAGAGTAGCCGGCGCCTATGCGGAAGCAGGTGATGCGGATATGATCATTGCACGCGTGGTGCGGGGTTTCGACGACGCTGATCTGTTGCTCTTGCCACGCGATACCGCACGGCTACACGCAAAAGAAATCCTGAACACGCTGCCCGGCGCATTGGTATTTCTTCTCTCCCGCTCGCAGGCGGAACGCAAGGCATTCGCTGGCTATCTCCGGCGCGGCACACCGCCGGTGGTATCTGTGGATGCGATAGCCGCCATAGGCGCGATACGTCCGATCTTGCGTACATGGGAGCGCGAGGTTCGTCTAGAAACACAATATGCGAGCACCGGCGCATGAATCACATGACTCCCACCATGCGCAAAGCGGATAATGATACGCCCGTTTCTACGGTGTTGGCGGTGATTGAGAGCGTTATGAATCGCGCGGAGCAGATCACGAAGAATGCTGCCGCCGAGCATTTGGATGCATTCAAACAGCAAATGCGCGAGAAACTCGGTGTCGATGATATGGCGCTGAATGAGCCGTATTTGCCAGCCTTGCTCAAGCAATACGAAGTACGGTTTCTGGAATCCCTGGAGAAATTATTCGACCGAATTGATAAAAGAACACCTGAAGAATCGGCCAAGAGCTCTGTATTATCTGCGCCTTGGCTGTTCGAATATAAAGCCCTTCACTTCGACAAACCGCTTCTGCCGCAGATTGAAGAACGGCTCGATATGGAGGCCGTCCGCTATACCCGACATCTCAAGCAAGGGCTGGACGGAGCGAGACAGCAGGCAGCAGGAATCGTGAAGTATATCTGGCGCACGGCGGGAGATGACCGTGTGCGACCGTCTCATGCACTTAACGAAGGCAAAATCTTCACCTGGGGTGATGACGAAGACCCCGGCGAAGCATTCGGCTGCCGTTGTTCCGCCGAACCGATATTGGAGGATGCAGGTTTGCCCGAACTTCAAGCCGGACTCGGTGGGTTGATAAAATTGCTGCCCAAATTGGCGCAGCGCGCCAAAGATATTTTAGGTCGAGCCGGCAAAAGGAGAGCGGAACGTGCTGCTGAAGAAGCTGCCAAACCCAAACCGACGCCGCCGAAGCCAGCGGAAGCGCCCAAGCCGCCTGCGAAGCCAAAGCCTGATATTTCCAAGCGACCGGAAGGAGTACCGAAAGATTGGAAGGCAACGCCGACAAAAAATGGTGATGGCGTGGTGTACACTAATCCCAAAGACCCGGGAACCTATGTTAAAGTACAGAAGGGTAACCCTAGTAGTTCCCAACCCGGGCAAAGATATGATAATGTGCGTGTTCAGAAAAGTGGACAATCCTACGATGTGAATGGCAACAAGGTGCCTCAAAAATCAGAAGAAGCTCATATACCACTAGAAGATTTTAAATTTCCCGAAGGACTATTCAAATGATGGTTTATAAAAAGAATGTCATGCAAGGATTGAAGGACTTGGCAAGTCGTCAATTTCAGTTGATAGCTTGGTTCGACAATGACCAAGGGCTTTCTTCTGCATTTAGCGAAGACGTAGAAGCTGTTTTTATGGATACAGGATTAGAGGCAGCACTTGATGCAGGTGAAGTCGTTTTTGGAAAAGAAGCGGATGCCGCGCTCCGCGATTTAGATAAAACTTGCGATACTGTCGGGTATCATCGGGATGAGAGGGAGCTTGTCAACTCACCAGAAATGGAAATCGTCCGTCAGAAGGCTGCAAAAGCTTTGGCATTGATCGAAGCCAGCGATGGGCGTGAAAGCACGGTGGAGATTCTGCCGTAACGTAACGCTTAAGCATGCTTGCTTTCTCCAGCGTTATCACCTAAAAAATCTCATGAGGCCGCCCTGATCCAATTTCACCCGAAATCACCCCTTTTCATTGCCCGGTGGTTACAGGGTGGTTACGTGAAAATCACCCTTGCGGACGCACCCACCCTCAAAAACGTCGCAGCGATTGCGTCACTTTTTGACGTGATAACCCGTGCTGCGGCCACCGGCGTCATCCTTAAACAGAATGCCGCGGTCGACAAGATCGGTAATGTCGCGCAGCGCCGTATCCTGCGAACATTTGCCAAGCTTGGCCCACTTCGATGACGTAAGCTTGCCTTCAAAGCCGCCGTCCATGAGCCGGTTCAAAATCGCGCGTTGCCGATCATTGAACGGCTGGCCGCTATGCGCTTCCCAAAACCGCGCTTTCAGCAGCACGGATTCCAGCGTGCTGTCCGACGCCTCGATGGCGCGCTTTAGGCAGCCCAGGAACCATTCAATCCATGCGGTAATATCCAGCGTCGATTTTTGGCTGCGCTCCAGCACATCGTAGTAGGCGTTGCGTTCGCGCTGTATTTGCGACGACATGCTGTAGAAGCGCTGCTTGCCACCTTCCGACCGGGCAAGCATCATATCGGCCAGGG
>CAZRJZ010000235.1:0-278 GCA_964600465.1 uncultured Rickettsiales bacterium | reverse complement strand
AAACCACAAATGCGCCAGCGCCGAGCTGATGACTAAATCCGTTTCCGGCTTGGCGTTAAACCATTTTATAAACGCGGCCATTTCCGCATCCAGCCGGTCATGGGCGGGTGCCTCGTAATGCACCTTTTCGCGGCCAATGGGGCCTGATACGACCTGCATAGGTCCGCTGGCCTCGGTACGCCATTTGCCTACGGTAATGCGCTGCATGCCGCTACGGCCGGTGGGGAACAGCGCGGCATGCCAATCGTATAGGCGTGTTTTGCTTAAGCGTGCGCCGT
>CAZRJZ010000234.1:1963-3049 GCA_964600465.1 uncultured Rickettsiales bacterium | reverse complement strand
ACCTTCACCTTCGCCTTCTCCCTGTCCTTGCCCTTGCTGCCCTTTTTGCCCCTGCTGTCCTTTCTGCTGCTTGTTTTTCTGCTGCTGCGCTTCTGCCTGCTTCTTCAGCTTGTCGTAAATCTCTTCCGCGCTCATGTCATAAAACTGCGCATCCAGCAAACTGCCTTCCGGCAACTTATACCCTTCCGCTACGATAAACGGGTTGATGGCATAGTCGGCTGCGATATTCCACCCTTCCGGGTTGCGGCTGCCCAGCCGCATGTGGTGCCCGTTGGCAATGTGCATGATTTCATGGCAGATCACGCCTGCAATCTCCTCTTCGCTCCATTTGGTAAGCGGGTCAGTTCCGAAGTGGATGCTCTGCCCATCGGTGCAGGCGGTCTCTACCGTTTCATCCAGAATAATCTCCCTGCGCATCATGATGGTGCTGAAGAAAGGGCTCTTCAGCACGATTTTCACCTTTGCCTTGTCGAGCTTATGCTGGAATGCTGCTTTTTCTGCGAGAGTAATCATGACTGGTTACAGTTGGTTACGAAAGTAAATACGCATTCTTTGCCGCGAGCTTAATAAACGAAGGCTGCTTTGCCCATTCCTTGCGGTTGGCAATAATTTCCTTGATGTACAGCACCTGAAACTCTGCGGGCAGGCGGCTGATATAAATATTCGCAGCATCGAAATTCTGCGGATCCACTCGCTGCATGATGGCGGTGCTGATGGCATAGAGCTGTGACGGGTCGGTGGGCACCTTCACCTTATCAGGCGTCTTCCAGATCTGCTCGATATCGGGCAGGTTCTTGATGAGGCGCAAAAACGCGATGAACTCTGTGGCGCAGGCTTCCCCTACGATGGCTTTGTACGCATCAAACTGAACGGCATCCGGCACACCGGTCACATACGCCTTCGCCAGAAACTCGATGGTACGCGGTGAGGGCTGGTTGCGGATTTCGCGCTCCGGCTTCCAGGAGCTGAGCAGCTGCGGGCGGAACTTGACAAACGAAATGACTTCAAAGGGCAGGTTGCTTGCCACCGCCCAGTTTACCCAGTCTTCCACGTTTGGCTCAATCTCGATGATAAAGCCGAAGCGTG
>CAZRJZ010000234.1:0-1953 GCA_964600465.1 uncultured Rickettsiales bacterium | reverse complement strand
CGCCTGCCTTGTCGCTGGCGCGGTTGGTCGCTGCAAAAAACAGCACATTCGGGCTGATGTAATGGCTGCCGATCTGCCGCTCCAGAATCAGCTGCATACAGGCCGCCTGCACAGAAGGAGGCGCCTGCCCGAGGTCATCGAGAAACGCAATAGTCGGCCGCTCTGCCTGAATCAGATTTTTCAACTCGTTGAACGGAAGAAACACCGCATCGCCCTCCACGACAAATGGAAAGCCCTTGAAGTCGGTCGGGTCGCTGACAGACGGGTGCATGATTTGCAAGTCAATCGGCACGCCATTAATGCCACGGGCACAGGCCTGCTTTACGATAGACGTTTTGCCGACACCCGGCTGGCTCACCAGCATGGCGGGCAGGTTGGTCGCAATGGCGAGCTCTAAAATTTGGTTTGCATCTTTGATACGCATAAGAGTGGTTGTGAATTTTAGTGTTTAATTGTTAATGGTTTTAATGACATGAGTACGCAGTGCATCATCCCCGCCCAGCATGGCGAGAAACGCTTCGGGGTCGCGCTCCATAATATCCGCTACTATCTGCTCCCGTTCGGCTTCGTTCAGCATTTTCTGTTGCAGGTTTTTCAGCGCATCAAACTTCTTTTCATAGCGTTCAATATTCACCGGGCGGTCAGAAAGGAAACACAGGCTCACCTGCTCGCGCGGCTCAATGCGCATCTCGATGCCTTCTTCTCCTGTAAACCTCATCTCCATATCGTCCAGCGTTACCTGAAGATTTGAAATATGCGCAGCAGTACGATACCTGTCAAGGTTGTGTATTGTGCTTGATGTACCACCAAAAGGATTCATAGAATACAAAGTAACCGGATTGTCCAGCTGTTTGACAGTTTGTGCGGTGATAGTCATTCTTGAAAGCGTATAATGGATGCCCGCCTGAATATCTTTTTTCAGCATAACGTGGCTCATCCAGCCTTTCTCAATTTTAATCATCACCTCGTTACAGGTATCCTCCGCATCTTCCAACGCATTAAACAGCTTCACATATTTTGCTACCGGATGCGGGTTTTCAATCAGCAGCGAAAAAGGACATAATACAGGCTTGTTCCAAATGTTTAGATGCTCAGATGCACTGCCCGTATTCTGGACTGTAATGGAGAAGTTCCTCAAGTTTCTGGATGCTGCTTTTATTTTTTTTTGCGCGGTGGTCATCCGTTCATTTTTGGTAATCCTAAAAAATCATCCAAATTTTCCTGCTTTGATAAACCCATTATTTTTATTTTAAACTCCTTCACCATCCAACGCATCAGTGCGTCATCATCTCCCATCATCCCTAAATATTTATCCTGGTCAGTGTGCATCATGGCAGAGATCGAACGCTCCTTGTCCTCTTCAGATAATTTATTAAAGCTGTCCAACAGTTCTGCCCGGTTCGCTTTTATGGAATCTTCAATAATTTGCTGAGTTTTCTTTTCATCCAGCGGAAAATGTGTTTGTTGCAGTAACATAATTATCCTTTCCGTTTTAACACTAATAAATCCGTGCCGATGCTGGTATGCTCAAATACATCCGGCAGGCGGTAACCATCCACCAAATCCGCCTTTTCAAACAGGCGCTCCTTAAAATCATTATAGGTATCCGTATTGCTCATGAACGTATTTGGCAGCACATAAATGAGCAGCCCTTTCGGCACGAGCAGCTCCACGCCCCGCATCAGGAAATACTGGTCAAAGGTGCGGGCCAGCGTTTCGTCTTCCTCGGTCTTCCCGTTGATGCCTTTCACCCTAGACAGCTCGCTCTGGTAATCACGGTAAGGCGGATTGCCAATCACGAGGTTAGAGCGCTTGTCCACCGCGGCCAGACCCCTGCGCATTTTGTTCTGAAAGAACAGCGTCTCGAAGCTGGCATTGATAAAGTTGAACGCCTGCGGCATGGTGAGCACGCAGATCATCCAGGCATACTTTGAAGTCTCGTACGCATCCACG
>CAZRJZ010000233.1:0-3072 GCA_964600465.1 uncultured Rickettsiales bacterium | reverse complement strand
GTGCAAACTGCCTAACCGATACACCAGCGCGCCGCCAATCAAGCTCCCAACAATCGTGGCAATAAGGCCGTAGAGTTTTACAACGCTGGCAATCTGCTCCAGGCTAAACCCGATTTCAATCAGAAACGGATTGGTCATGATCCCTATCATGGCATCGGCCAGTTTATAAAACACCACAAACGCCAGAACGCTGATCCACGCTGGACGCTGCATAAAATCCTTAAACGGATCCACCACGTAAGCCACCAGCCATAAAGTCCAAGGCAGGCGTTTCTGAGCCGTATTCGCGTCCACTTCCGGCTCACCGGCCAAAAGCAGAGCGATCATCCCCGGAATAAGCAGCAGCGCCATGCAGGCATAGGTTCCCTGCCAGCCAAGCTGATGCACCAGTAAGAGCGCCCCCGCGCCGGACGCCACCATGCCGATACGGTAACCGAGCACCGCCACCGCCGAACCAGCTCCCTGCTCAGCAACCGGCAACCGCTCCACGCGGTAGGCATCGAACACAATATCCTGGCTTGCCGAAAGAAATGCCACCAGCACCGCCATAGCCGCGGTATACCAAGGATTAACCGCTGGATCGGCGAAGCCTAAGCCAACAATAGCACACGCCAGCAAAAGCTGCGCGCCGATTAGCCAACCGCGCCGCCGCCCTAACAACCGCCCAAGCACCGGGAAATAAGATCCGTCAATCAACGGTGCCCAAAGGAATTTAAGGCCGTACGGTGTGGCTACAGACGCAAACAACCCAATAGCAGCTTTATCAACAGAAGCAGTGGCCAGCCATGCCGTGAGCGTGGAGGCGGTAAGCGCCAGCGGCAATCCGCTGGAAAAGCCTAAAATTAAAATAGCGAGAATGCGCGGACGAAAATAGAGTAAAGCTCCCTCCACTTATGCCACCAGCGCATCAAGCGGATGCAGACTGCGCGCGCCGAGCTGCTGGATAATTTTTCCTGCGCACGCATTGCCAAGCCGCGCACTGGCCGTGTGATCCCATTGCTTTGTATATCCATAGAGAAATCCGGCGGCGAATAAATCCCCCGCGCCGGTGGTATCCAGCACCTGCACCACGGGCACGGTGGGAACGGGCGTTATTTTATCCTTTGTTACCACCACCGCGCCTTTTTCGCTGCGGGTAACGGCAATGACTTTGCATAATCCTTGCACGGCTTGCGCAGCGGCATCAATATCCTTAGTTTCGGTAAGCGAGAGCAGTTCAGATTCATTGGCAAATAAAATATCCACGCTGTCACGAATGAGTTCTTTAAATTCCGCCCGGTGGCGCTCTACGCAAAATGTGTCAGATAAGGTCATGGCAATGGTGCGGCGTGCGCCGCGCGCAAGGGCAACCGCTTTTCGGATTGCGGCCTTGGCGTGCAGCTCATCCCACAAATAGCCCTCAATATATAAAATACCGGAGCGATTAATAAGCGCGGGGTCAATGTCTTGCTCCCGAACGCCGCTACAGGCGCCCAAATAAGTCGCCATAGTGCGCTGTCCACCTGGCGTTACAAACACCAAGCAGCGCGCCGTGGAAGGACCGGATTCCGCCCCAGCCGTAGAGAATTCCACCCCGACGCCTTGCATGTCGTGGCGAAATATGGCGCCAAGTTGATCATTCCGTACTTTACCGATAAAGGCGCAAGAGCTCCCAAGCGATGCTAGAGCCGCCAGCGTGTTTGCCGCCGATCCGCCAGAGCATTCCGTTGCTTGCGGCAGTGCAGCATAGAGCGCGGCGGCGCGATCCTCATTAATCAGGGTCATACTGCCGGGAAGCAACCCTTCCTGCGCCAGAAAATCATGCTCACAGTAACTTAAAATATCCACAATAGCATTGCCGATGCCAAGTACGTCGAATGATCGCATTTTTTCTTAATCCTTTATCATCACACACACGCATTGCTATAATGGATGATGCGCATAATTGCAAAGCGCAATCAGGCTGAGCACTGGAGGAAAATGCTCTGGACGTAGGAAATTCGTTATGCAAGGATTAGCCCTTGCTGTTTTTGCTGGAAATTTTTAATCATGTCCCCTTACCTCTCCGTATTCATTGAATCGCTCTGGTGCGCGAGCATTATTCCTCTTGGCCAACAGCCCACGTTTTTTGCCATGCTCGGCTTTGGGGGTTATAATATCCCTCTGGCGCTGGCAGTAGCAATAAGCGCTTCTATTCTCGGCATGCTTTTTAACTGGAGTCTGGGCAGGGCAATGTTTGCTTTTTACCGGCAAGGCAAAATCACACTACCGGCGGTGAACTATGATCGGGCATCGCGAATATTCTGCCGCTATTTATGGTTTTTATTGTTCCTGTGCTGGAGTCCGATGCTTAATTACATGCCCCTCATCGCGGCTTTTTTAAATATGCGGTTGCGCTACGCTTTGCCGCTCATCGTCGCAAGCCAGGTGGGCTACTACCTCTATTATGCACTGGGCTTGCATATCGAACTCCTCTGAAATGTCTGGATTTTAACGTGTATGACGCTTCCTTCTACGTATAGTCCCCAGGAATCTGAAAAAATGTGGCAAGAGCGCTGGCTTTCGGCTGGGATTTATAGTTTCCGCAATGACCGGCCGCGCGAGCAAACCTTTGTCATCGACACCCCGCCCCCTACCGTGTCGGGCGTGCTGCATATGGGGCATATTTTTTCCTATACCCAGGCGGATTTTATTGCCCGCTACCAGCGTATGTCCGGTAAAGACGTATGCTACCCCATGGGCTTTGATGACAACGGCCTTCCCACCGAGCGTCTGGTGGAAAAAACCAAAGGCGTGCGCGGAAGCTCCATGCCGCGTGAGGAATTTATTGCCTTATGCAAAGACGTGGTAGAAGAAGCGGAGGAAGAATTCCGCCGGCTGTTTCAAAGCGTGGCGCTTTCCGTGGACTGGAGCCGGGAGTACCAAACCATCAGCCCACGGGTACGTGCGCTTTCGCAAGCATCCTTCCTGGATCTGCTCGAAAAGGGCGAGGCTTACCGCGACTTCCGGCCAACCTACTGGGACTGGGTAGATCAGACCGCCATTGCCCAGGCAGAAATTGAGAACAAAGAAATGCCGGGGGTGATGCATGAG
>CAZRJZ010000232.1:0-3076 GCA_964600465.1 uncultured Rickettsiales bacterium | reverse complement strand
AGTCATTTACCAGAATATTAATTAAAATCCATTAATTATTGGCTAACGGCCTCCACGGCTATGATCTCCGGCACATAATGCTTCAGCATATTCTCGATGCCCTGCTTTAAGGTAATGGTAGAGCTAGGGCAGCCGGAGCACGCACCGTGCAGCTCTAAATAGACCACGCCGTCTTTAAAGTCGTGGTAGATAATATCCCCTCCATCCATTGCAACCGAAGGGCGCACCCGGGTATCAATCAACTCTCGGATCTGACGTACCAGAGGGTCTTCGTCCCGGGTGATCGGGGATTCGGAATCGTCTTTTGCCAGAAAAACGGGTTTTCCCGCTACAAAATGCTCCATAATCAGGGTGAGCACAATCGGCTTTACCACCTCCCAAAGTGCTTCTGGATGCTTTGTTACCGCAATAAAATCACTCCCCAGCAGCACCGCGGAGACTTCCGGTATGGAAAAAAGCGCCTCCGCCAGCGGGGAGGCGTTGGCTTCCTCGACGCCTGTGTAAAAAGCGGTGCCGGATTCCATGACCGCAACGCCAGGAATAAACTTCAAGGTCTGGGCGTTAGGCGTTGACTCAGTCTGAATGAACACAAGCTATACTCTGATCTCAATGATGTTGATCTTCAAATTCTACGGAAAGCTACCGGCTGATCGGTTCTTTAGGCGATACATCCTGCGCGATACATGGCTTGAAGATGGGTCAATACGAACAAAAATGCAACTCACAATCCCATAATTATGGCGATCACTAAGAAAAATTGCAGAAAAGGACTTCTACATCAATGTATTAGATAATATTCCCTTCGCGCGCTCCGAAATAAAGAAATATTAAATTTTTATTAACACTTATGGTGCTTTTTATGTTACAACCTCTTCGCGCAAATATTTTGCAGAAAATTATCAAAAAATTAATACTTGGTATCTATCAAACAACAGGGTTCAAAGGTGGGTGTATTTATGAGTAATGTAAAATTCTCTTCCATAAAGCTTGAATGGCCACGTATGCTGCTGTCTTTAGTGGCGATCGGCGTGACCATTTGGTACCTAAACTGGCGGCTTGGAACGTTCAATGAAACGGCTCCCATCTTCTCAACGCTGCTTTATGTTGCAGAAGTTTATGGATTTATCACGCTCATCTTGCATGCTTTTATGGTGTGGAGGCTCTCCGAGCGCGAACCGGGAGCGCCTGAACTCGGTAAATCCGTCGATATCTTTATCCCCACCCTTAATGAAGATATCAGCATTGTGCGTCGTACCGCCCTTACGGCGCTGGCGGTGGAATACCCCCACAAAACATGGATACTGGATGACGGAAACCGCAAAGAACTCGCTGATTTAGCCGCTGAAATCGGTTGCGGCTATATCGCGCGCGAGAAAAATACCCATGCTAAAGCGGGCAATCTGAACAATGCCTTGAGTAAAACGAAAGGCGAATTTATCGCAATTTTCGACGCTGACCATGCGCCTAAGAAAACTTTTCTCACGCGCACGCTGGGTTATTTCCGGGATCCGGAAGTTGCATTCGTGCAGACCCCCCAGGATTTCTACAATCTGGACTCCTACCAGCACCGTACCAATCCAAAAAGCAAGCGCGTCTGGACGGAGCAATCGCTTTTCTTCCGCGTTATCCAGCGTGGAAAAGATGCGTGGAACGCCTCCTTTTTCTGCGGCAGCTGCGTTGTGGTGCGCCGCTCCAGTCTGGAAGCCGTGGGAGGATTCGCCACCGAAACGGTGACGGAAGATCTGCACACCTCTTTGCGTCTGCATAAAAAAGGTTTCCGCTCGGTGTACCACCCGGAATCGCTGGCGTTCGGCATTGCCGCCGCGCAGGTGGAGCCATTCTTAAACCAGCGCATTCGCTGGGGAAAAGGCGCCATGCAGGTGTGGCGCGAAGAATCGATCATTTTCTCGCGCAAGCTCACATTGGGGCAAAAAATATGTTACATGGCGTCTATTCTTACCTATTTTGATGGTTGGCAGAAGTTTATTTTCTACATCACCCCCGCTATGGTACTGCTTACCGGCCTCATGCCGATTGACACCACCACGTATGATTTCCTGTGGCATTTCGTACCTTATTTCACGCTGTCGCTTTGGGCGTTTGAAGAATTAGGGCGTGGTTACGGCAAAACCTTTGTTATCGAGCAATATAACATGGCGCGCTTCTGGGCTTTTTGCTCCGCGACGCTCGGCCTTATTTTCCCGGTAGCGCGGTTTAGGGTTACCAGCAAGTCATTAATCGCCGACTCCGGCATGTGGCGTCACCTTATGCCGCAATACAGCATATTGGGGTTAAACGCCGCTGCGCTGATGATTGGCTCTATCATTTACGCCGCCACCCATCATATCAGCGTATTTTCTTATCTTGCGAACATGTTCTGGGCAACGATTAACCTTCTAATGGCGTACGTGATCCTGGCATTCTCGCGTGAACGCAATACGTTCAAACGTAAAGACTACCGGTTTTCGATTCCGCTTACGGCACGTATCAACAACCCCGAAGGCGACATGTTGGCGGCGCTTCAGGATATTTCCTCCAACGGCATTACGGTTGTGATTCCAGGCATTGTGAATGCATCCAGAGGCAACACGATTAACGGCGATATCTTTTTGCCGGACGGCATGCTGCCCTTCCAGGCCTCGGTATGCAGTATTTCGCAGCAGAGCGGCCAGAATCGCTTAACCCGTATCGGCTGCCGGTTAATCTGGAAAAACAATGCTGATCGTAACCGCTTAGAGCAGTTCCTGCATGGCAACGACCTGGAATGGAAGCTGCACCACTTAAACGAGCGCGGCATTACTCCGCTGGAGCGTTTGCTGCCTAGCCAGATGACCGTGATGGAAGGCGACGACGTTGTGGATCCAACGGTGCGCGAGATCCTGCATGCATCGGTACTTTATTTGCCTACTGAACAAAACAGCCATGTCGCCCTTCCAGGTGTTGTTATTAAAGGAATAAATGGCGGCGGCAATAATCTGCTCGCGTTTAATCCGATTCCGCTTGGAAGTGACATCGAAAGTAGGGTATTCATGGAGGATGGATGGCAGACCGTGCGCGGACGTGTTGCGCAGGAAAC
>CAZRJZ010000231.1:0-3087 GCA_964600465.1 uncultured Rickettsiales bacterium | reverse complement strand
CACGCATGAATGCGCTGAACGGAATGCAAGAAGTACTTAAAAACCATAGCGATGCCAGCGATGAAGACCTGGAAGAACAGCTTAGTGGCCCCACCGAGCGCGCGCAAAAAGCCAGCGCCGAATACATAAAAGCCGAGCAGCAAGCGCGTCCTATCATTAATGGAAATCTGGCGGGTGATCTGAAAAAAGCAGTAGGTGACGCACTGGTGGATTTATACAAAAAACGCGAAAGTAATCCCTCTGATCCTCAGCGGGATACCCAAATTGAAAAAACCGAAGTACTCTATGTGCAACTGGCCTCTATGGGAAATTTTGCCGTGCATCTGCAACGACGCGAAAATGCACGCCAGTATAATGAGGTTATGCGTTACCTGATCCAAAACAATAGTGAGTTAAAAGAACGCCTGGCAAAAAATCTTGGATTTCTAAACAGTGAACAAGGGAGAGAAAAAGATAGTAAACTTCAAAACTTTATGGCGTTGTTACGGCGGGATCAAATTAATAGCAAAGGTGAAAGCTCAGACGCCTCTAAGAACATTTTCTCACGGGCCGTAGAGGAGATCACTAAAAGCGTTATGAGCAATGAAGACTCGCTTGGCGTGAGGAATGCTTTCCTAGAGACTTACTGGACCCTCGCGGCCAAATTGGAAAAAAACATTAAGACTAATGAAAATGGAGGAGGTAAGCAAGAACTGGTGGTAGAACCGCTGGAACGGCGAGAAATGCTCACCCTGGACGCACTGGGGTATTTTAACCTGGCGCACCTCAATCCGGAGGCCTTTAAAGGTGGAGGCTTTGTGGTGGCGGAATATGCGCAACCCGCTTCCAGAATCATGAAATCTAACGATGCTGAATCGATTGAAAAAGAAGTGGGAAGACGCGCTGTTACAGAAAAACAGATGCAAATTGCTTTTGCCAAAGGCATACAAAAACAACCATCCGATTATATATTGCCTGCTAACGTGCCGATTATTCCGCTGCATGAAGATCCGGCCACCTTGCAGTACATGCCAAAATTCCAGACAGAAATGCATGACTGGCAAAGCCCGATCGGCCAGTACCTAAAAAGCGCTATTGGCCTCACAGGGAATGAGGCGAAAGACGCTAAAATAGCGGAACAGAAAGCGGTAAAATATATCGACAATATCGAACTACGGCGCGATGAAGAAGGAAAGATTGTCTATAAAGAACCGGAGATCAAAAAACTTACCGCTTACCAGGATTTAAAGCGCTACGGCTATACGGATGCACAAATGAAGGAGGCGGGATTAAATGTAGCGGAGCTGCGTAGAACCTTCGTCATTGAAGGCCCACCGGACATGGAAGCCTGCAGCGATAACAGCAAACGCGCCACCATTATTGGTGCGGAACTCGCAGAACAATCGGTACGGGAAAAGGCGCTGGAAGCCGCGAAATATCCGCTTAAGATTGGAGACAATAACTACATTATCAGAAAACAGAAATATTACGGCCAGGGCGGCGCCATCGCGCGCGCGACCGAAATTCCGCTGGATACCGTTCAGGCAACCTGGCAAGGAGAGCATCCGCTCACGTTTGTTCCCAAATCGTTGGCGCACAAGATGTCCAATTTTATGCTGGGGCGCCTGTATCTGACGCAAGACGCAGCGCATGGTTTAAGCCCGGCGCAAGAGCTGGTGGATTTAGCGGCCAATGGCGCTTTCCATGCGGGCAATATGCTTGGTCTGCCGGGACATGGGATGAGTAAGGAAGAAAGAGCGCTTATGTACCAGACGATCAATCAGCGCATTGCCTCCACACGCGATGATCCACGTTATGACGAATGGTCTAAACAATACGGTGATTCCATGCCCAATTACAGTGCCCGCCCGGATGGCCGCGCCGGTGCAGCGAGCGCTAGCGAAGTCAAAAGCTTCGCCGATAACCGCGCCATTGGAGAAGCGGGCAAAGACTGGCTTAGCGGCATGTGGTCGAATATTATCGGCCTGGCTTCGTTGTTCGACAAACCTACTGGTCAGCGATATGCCGTAGAAAAAGCAGAAGATGCGATAAAAACCCTTCCCATCAATGTTATCAAACAATGGAAAGACAAAGATTACTCACTCCAGCAACGCTTAATGGCAACGGCATTAGTCGCCAACCTTATCAACCCGGAGAAAGCGTGGGAACACGCCAAGGAAAAAACTGGAATTACCTATAAAGACGGAGTCCTGACGAAGGACGGAAAAACAGTCCTGCTGCAAGAATTAAGCGAAGCGTACCACACACTCGACAAAGAAGGCAAAAAACTGCAAACCTACACCAGCAGAAACGGCGTTGAATTCGATGCCGCCGATCTTGTTATGGCACACCTGACGCAGCAGTACAGGCAGCTGAAGACCGGATTACAGGAAACCTACGAAAAACCTGACTTAATAAGCATTTTTGCTCCTCAGCATCAACCAGATGTTCTGGGCTTAAAGAATCTGAATGATGAGATCCAGGAGGAACTTGCAAACACTAAGGACAAAACCGCCCGTAACCGCTTAAAAGGCGCCTACTACCCATTATTTGAAAGCGGTGGAGCTATTGTGTTCCCGCACCCCAAGTTAATGGAGCAGGATCTCTACGCTAAAACCATTGAACGTGACAGACAAGCAAGCACCGCAAGGGCTTAAATTTCACGTCCGATAACTGCCATTGATGTCGATATAGCCATGCGTCAGATCGCACGTCCAGACAGTGCATTCGCCGTTTCCCACCCCAACATCCACGGAGATATCAATCTCCTGCCCACGCATATGGGCGGTGACCGCTTCTTCATTATAAGCAGGATCACGCATACCGTCGCGTGCCACACTCATGCCACCGATATGGATGTGCAGCCGGTCCCGATCGGCACGTTCACCTGATTTCCCCACCGCCATGACAACACGCCCCCAGTTAGCATCTTCACCGGCAATGGCAGTTTTTACCAACGGCGAATTACCGATGCTAAGGCCAATACGCCGCGCCGCCTGCCCGGATTCCGCTCCATTCACCTGAATACGGATAAATTTACTTGCGCCTTCGCCGTCCCTTACCACCAGCTGCGCCAACTCCGCAAGCAACGATGTTAATGCTTCCTGA
>CAZRJZ010000230.1:0-3099 GCA_964600465.1 uncultured Rickettsiales bacterium | reverse complement strand
GTTATTATGCTTCTTAAGCTCTATCCGTTCGCTTGGGCGGGAACGTGCACGCCGGCGGATAATGCCTTATGCGCCGAGCGTTTATGTTCCGTTCACGGAAATTGGCATATTGCCTGGGAAGTGCCCGTCAATGGATTCATGGCGGATTTCTCGGCCTATGCATTGGCCGGCGTGATACTGCCGGTGCTCTACGGTTCTTGGCGATTTACGCTTTATCATTTACTGGTTGGTCCCCTCTTGGCTCGCTTGACCACCGACAACATGAACGAATGGCCGGCGGTATGGTGCCTGCTTTCGATCGCGTTGTTGGTTGTGGTGATAAAAACGCCCATACGCCGCTACCTCTACGTGAAACGCTGGCCAGGCTGGCAATTTTTCAGCAAGGGCAAGACTTAAACCACCCCTGTTGCATGAAGAGTGAATATTTTTGGGTTATTTGTGCAGCATGTCTGGCACGATTTTATCCCCTGCGGTTCGAGCAGAGTTGTTATGGCGTCATGAGCGCGAGCGGGATGGAACCTCAGCGCCTTCCCGCCGCCACACGCGCTCATTGGAGCATCGAATAGAACCGAATTAATCAACTCTCCATAATCTATGCGGCCGCCCTGGCCAGGCTAATAAGGAGCATTGACTTATGCCTGTGAAAAAGGCATAAGGGGCGTCTGAGCAAGCCCATAATCATTAGAGGATTCCATGTCGATACTTGTCAATAAAGACACCAAAGTTATTTGTCAGGGGTTTACCGGGCGTGAGGGAACCTATCATTCTGAGCAGGCCATTGCTTATGGAACTAAAATGGTAGGCGGCGTTACGCCGGGCAAGGGGGGCTCCAAGCATATCGATCTGCCGGTATTTGACACGGTGGCGGAAGCGAAGGCTAAAACCGGCGCGAACGCTTCGGTAATCTACGTTCCGCCGAAATTTGCCGCTGATGCTATTTTGGAGGCAATTGACGCTGAAATTGAGCTGGCGATTTGTATTACCGAGGGCATTCCGGTGCTGGACATGGTGGAAGTAAAGCGTGCGCTCTGCGGTAGCAAAACGCGTCTTGTGGGCCCGAACTGCCCCGGCGTAATCACGCCGGGCGAATGTAAGATCGGCATTATGCCAGGCCACATTCATAAAAAAGGTAAAATCGGGATTGTCTCACGTTCCGGCACCCTTACGTATGAGGCGGTGGCGCAAACTACCGCAGAGGGGTTAGGACAGTCTTCCTGCGTGGGAATTGGCGGAGATCCGGTTAATGGCACCAATTTCACCGACGTACTGGAGTTGTTCTTAAACGATCCCGAAACGCAGGCAATTATTATGATCGGAGAAATTGGCGGCGATGCGGAAGAGCAGGCGGCGCAATTCCTTAAAGACGCTAAAATAAAGAAACCCGTGGTTGGGTTTATTGCTGGCCGGACCGCTCCTCCAGGCCGCCGTATGGGCCATGCAGGCGCGATTGTTTCGGGCGGAAAAGGCGGTGCGGAAGACAAAATCGAGGCGATGAAGTCGGCAGGTATTGCGGTGGCGGATTCTCCTGCGGCTTTGGGGAAAACCATGACGCAGGTATTGAAAAAAGCGGCATAGTAAATCTTTTTAAGAACTTATGCTGACTTACTTATGACTTATGACGCCTCTTACGCGCCGACGCTTGCAGCTTTTTCGTGCCAATAAGCGCGGCTTTGTGAGCTTGTGGGTATTTCTGGCGTTGTTTCTGTTAAGCCTGCTTGCTGAGCTGGTTGCTAACGATAAACCGCTGCTCATGAAGTATGAAGGGGAGTATTATCTCCCAATATTTCGTCAATATACGGAGCGGACATTCGGCGGCGATTTCGATACCGAGGCGGCTTACCGTGATCCGGTGTTTCGCGCTCATATCAATCAGAAAGGGTGGATGCTGATGCCGCCCATCCCTTATGCCTATTCCACCATTAATTACGATACACCGGCAGCGAATCCCTCACCTCCTTCCCCGGAAAACTGGCTTGGTACCGACGACCAGGGGCGTGACGTGCTGGCACGGCTTATTTATGGTTTCCGTATTTCGGTGCTGTTTGCGTTGGCGCTTACCTCGCTCAGCGCGGTGATCGGCATATTTGCGGGGGCGCTGCAAGGGTATTTTGGTGGATGGACAGATTTGCTGTTACAGCGTTTTATTGAAATCTGGTCGGGTCTTCCAGAGCTTTTTTTACTGATTATTCTGGCAAGTTTTGTGGAGCCAAATTTCTGGTGGTTGCTTGGGATACTGCTGCTTTTTACCTGGATGTCGCTTACGCATGTGGTGCGGGCGGAAGTCCTGCGCGCGCGTAATTTTGATTATGTGCGTGCAGCGCGCGCGCTTGGCGTGGCGGAGTTGCGCATTATGATACGCCACGTGCTACCCAACGCCCTGGTGGCGGTGATGACGATGTTGCCATTTATGCTCTCCGGCGGAGTGACGGCGCTCACAACTCTTGACTTTCTGGGATTTGGCCTGCCCGTGGGATCGGCTTCGCTGGGCGAACTGCTCTTGCAAGGTAAAAGCAATCCGCAAGCGCCCTGGCTTGGAATCACCAGTTTCTTAGTGATTGCGGTGATGCTGGTGCTGATTATTTTTATTGCCGAAGCCGTGCGCGATGCCTTTGATCCGCGCAAGATGCTATATACAATCAAGGCGTAAGGTTCTTATGCCTGTTTCTCGTAAAAACACTGTGCAAGTCATAATCGGCTCGATTGCCGTGGGCGGTGGCGCGCCGGTGGTGGTGCAATCCATGACCAATACCGACACGGCCGATATTGCCGCTACGGTAGCGCAAGTGCAGGCATTGGCGGAAGCTGGTTCTGAGCTGGTGCGTCTTACGGTGAACAATGACGAGGCTGCACGAGCCGTGCCGTATATCCATGAACGCTTGAGCGCTCGCGGCTGTTTGGCGCCGCTGGTGGGGGATTTTCATTATAACGGCCACCGGCTGCTTAGCACTTATCCGGAAATGGCAAAGGCGCTGGCGAAATACCGCATTAACCCTGGAAACGTAGGATTTGGTGAGAAGCAGGATGTGCAGTTTGCGCAAATGATCGAGGTGGCGCTGCTCTACAACAGCCAATTTGTCCTTATAACTTTCTTTTCCATCT
>CAZRJZ010000229.1:0-3107 GCA_964600465.1 uncultured Rickettsiales bacterium | reverse complement strand
CTGTGGCATATGCGTTGTTCGCAAAACGGCATGACACTTTAATGCAACCTCAATTTTTGTTGAGGTTCCCTATTCTTCATCGGCATGAAAGTGGTGCAGCACGCGGTGGAATACAGGCACCAGCAGCAATCCACCGCATATTACCAGGAAAATGCCGCTGTAGATGGCGTAGGCAGTAGCAAATAGCTTTCCGCCCGTGGTATGCAGGCTATCAATTTCTCCCATGCCGCCAAGAATCATGGCGGCGTTCAGCAGTGAATCAATCCACGGTAAGCCCTCAAAGTAATGGTAGCCGGACACGCCTGCGGCAAGTGAGGCCAATAACAAAGCTACAGTGCAAAATAGCCACTTTGCCATACGTCCTGCGAAAGCGGTTTTGGAAATCATACGATGGGTGTGGCGTTCAAGCATGGTTGCCTCGTTTAATGGTGAGTATTACCCTAAGTCCGGGAGCGTTGTCAGCGAGCGTTAACGTTCCCTGATGTAATCCTGCGACAGCATTGACGAGGCTCAAGCCAAGCCCGTGCCCATCCGTATTGCGGCTTTCATCGGTGCGGAAAAAAGGCTCTTTGGCCCGTTCGCGCAAACCTTCGGGAATGCCTTGGCCGGAATCGGAAACCTCTAATGCCGCTATAGCGTTTGATGACGATAAACGAACGTTTATTTTACCCCCGCTTGGCGTGTATTTGCAGGCATTATCGATAAGGTTCACCACCGCTTGCCCAAGAAGTTGCTTGTCCGCCCTGATGGTAAGAGTTCCGGCAGTTAGGGATTTCTGGAGCGTGAGGTGTTTTTCTTCCAGCATCGGCGCATAAAAATCCAACACATCCTGCACCAGCTGGCGCATGTCTACCGGCTCGAATAATTCCGTGCTGGAGCGCGACTCCGCCTTGGCGATGTTCAGGATATTCTCAAACATGGCGATGAGTCCATCAACCCGCTCGACATGGGTTAGCACCGCTTGCCGCGTTTCGTCATTGAGGCGTGGGCGTTCGGCCAGGGCGCGCAATTCCAAACGCAGGCGGCTTAAGGGCGTGCGCATGTCATGAGCGATGGCGTTGCTGGAATCTTTCACGGTTCTGACGAGTGCGCGAATCCAATCCAGCATGCGGTTCAAATTCGAGGCCAGGCGGTCGAATTCATCCTCTGCGCCGGAAGTCGCGATGCGGTGATCGAGATTCCCCATCATCACACGATCGCAGGCGATATTGAACTGCCGAAAGTGACGCGACAGTAGCCAGACAATGACCGTGCTGGCCATAGACGCCGCCAGCAATGCCAATATCAGGTTCTCAAACAATGACCGCCAGAGATCATGTCGCATGGCGTCAATGCGCTCCAGATCATAACCGACAAACAGGATGGAACCGTCATCATACCGCGAAAGGCTGACCAACAGATGCAGCGGCTTTCCTTCCTTCTGCGGTAGTTTGATCTCGATATAATCCTTGCCGGAAAGATCAATCTGCGGCCACGCGGCCAGATTTCCGGTGAGCGCGTCTTTTTCTTTAAGCAGTAGGTATAAGTGCTTGTCGTGGATATTGCCGGAGAGTTCCGAGAGCATTTTTCGCACGTGGACGATGCCGTATTCTTCCATCGTTTCGTCCATTTCAATTTCATGGGCGTCGATGATGGAGCGGATGTCTTCGTAGCTGTTATCAATGGCTTGATAATGCAGCGCCACATGCTGCCCCATCAGTAACGTGCTTACCATGTAAAACACCACCGCGCCGACGCGGAACGAAAAACTGCGAAAAGAAGGCCTAATCTTTGGCACTTATTTTATACCCCGACCCTTTGATGGTTTTGATGAGGTGTTTTTTAAAGGGTTTATCCACCTTAATGCGTAGCTTGCTCATCTGCGCGTCGATCAGGTTGGTGTTGGGGCTGAAATGAAAATCCCACACGCCTTCGAGCAGCATGGTGCGGGTTACCAACTGGTCAGCGCGCCGCATAAGAAATTCCAGCAGTTGAAATTCTTTCGCTTGCAGCTCTATTTCCTGCCCATCACGTTGCACTTCACGCGAGATCAGATTCATTTCCAGATCGCCCACGTGCAGGAGTGTTTGTTCTGTTTGCTCCGGCACCGCGCGGCGCACCAGCGCTTCCAGCCGCGCCAACAGTTCGCCAAACTCAAACGGCTTGGTGAGGTAATCATCTCCTCCGGCGCGTAGTCCTCTGATGCGTTCCTCCACCTTTCCAAGCGAGCTTAAGACAAGCACCGGTGTTTTATTGCCGATTTTTCGTAAAGTCTCAATAACGGTCAACCCGTCGAGTTTAGGGAGCATCCGATCCACGATTATCGCGTCATATTTCTCTTCCGTGCCTAAAAATAGCCCGTCCATGCCGTCTTTTGCATAGTCAAGCGCATGTCCCGCTTGTTTCAGCCCTTCGGCAACAAACTGCGCATGGCCTGCATCATCTTCAATGAGGAGTATTCGCATAACGATCTTTAAAAAAATGTGCCGCGCCCCAATATATACCTGTCGCACGTCAAGAGTTGGATTTATTCCAAGGATTCTCGTTCAATGATACAGGGAAAAAGAAAAGCAACTCTTGACGCGCGATAGGTATAACTCAGGCACGGCACTTGGCTAGCCTATTTAGGCTTCTTACTTCGCCTGGGGTTCAGCCTTAGCGGATTTTGCATCTTTGATGCAGGATTTGGTCGCCGCTTTATCGCCTTTATGGTCTTTTTTGCAGGCGGCAATTGCAGCTTTCATCTCTTTGCTCCCGCCGGCGAAGGCAGTGCCGGTCAGGCTTGTTGCCAATACTGCAGCAAGCGCAGCGGCGGTTATTGTCTGTCTCATAATAGTTCTCCTATAGGTTGAAGTGATCTCTATTGATCACCCTTGCAACCTAAAGCTTCCGATCCTGCGTGATTATTAATCCAACCTCAATTATTTGCAATGTTGCGATGGTTATTTTTGAGTGATGTGCATCCCTACCAGCCGCGCTACCAGCACGCTTAAGTAAATCTGTCCGCAAATAGCTTCCATCGTCGCCAGATAACGCGCGGGTGTTGAAAGAGGTATAATACCATTTCTCGATTAATACATCGAGAAATGGCATTCAAAACCGTCGCCGAAAGCGGCGGTTTTGCGCGG
>CAZRJZ010000228.1:2515-3130 GCA_964600465.1 uncultured Rickettsiales bacterium | reverse complement strand
CGCCGCATACCATGTCAATAAAACACTGGAACTTCCATCATTATTTACTTAATACTCTCGAAAACGGCATCCCCATAAATGACCGCATACGCATGTTTGGTTGCGACCATCCCGAACCATGACACCGGACATGATGCGTGTATAATGCCCGTTTCCGGGGCGGCATGGGGCATGTATGGGGTGGGGTGATTTCCGGCCAATGCAAACCCGGGTATGATTTTACGCACGGTGCGTGAAACGGCTTCCAGTCTTGATAACAAGAGCAGCATTCATGATGATGGTGAATTTGTGCGCGGTGCTTACCGGGTGCTTACCGCGCCGATGATAGGCACTTCACCTTCTCATGTAAGCCATTGAAAAAACTGGTTGCGGGGGCAGGATTTGAAATAAGAAAATAACCAATTGATATTATTATATTTCAATATCTAACTTCCAGTTTTGTACCCTAATATGTACCCTATAAAATTCAGGTATAGGGTAGCTACGCTACCAGCATTTCACTCAGTCGTTTTTGCCATTCGTCACCGAACACAACTTCAAAACGAGTTTCCCGCTGTTTGAAGGTTCGGTCAAGCGCCGCTAGGTCAATCTGCTTATCGAACGCCTTGTTATTGC
>CAZRJZ010000228.1:0-2505 GCA_964600465.1 uncultured Rickettsiales bacterium | reverse complement strand
TCTCGAACACAGACCGCTTATAGTCCGTATCCTCATTTTTAAGGTGAACGCCTTTGGTTTCGACTACATAGACCTTCGCATGGTCAGTGTCTTTATTCTGCGCGTGTTTGGTAAAGATAAAGTCAGGATAGATTCTATGGCGCTGCCAACCCTGCACGGCATAATCTTGCCGCTGCACATTGCGGTACCAGAACATAAGGTTTTGCTGTTCATCAAGGAAGCAAGCAACCTGCTTTTCCATTTCATTAAAGCCGTCTTCAATAACGGGGTCGAAAAGGGAGCGCTGCACAGGTTCGGCGTTTCGCTGCGTTAGGCGCTTGCCGTTCCGTACCTGCTTGGGCTTGCTTATGTCAAAACCATCAGCCAGCACAATGAAGCGCATTTTGTCATTGGCTATCATGTCTTCAAAAATAGCATTCGATAAACGGTCTTTTTCTTTTGCAAGATGCTGTTTTAATTCCTGAACAATAAAGACGAAGTTATTAGAAATTTTCTCGGCGCTATGCTGTGATGCCAGCATTTCAAGCACTTGCTTGCCGAACGAGTAGGCAATCCACGGATTAGGGACAATGTATTCCGAAAGCTGCCGTGCTAAAAACAGAGGGTCAGTAAAGGCAGAGCCACCTTCTACATAAGCGGATTCATGCTGCACATCATCATGGCCGTGCAAGTCTTCCGTAAGGCGCACTTTCATTTCGTAACGCAGCGGTGGATTATCAGGCAGCGCAAACTTGCGGAAATGGTCAAGGTTAGCATCATCCCAATTTATGCGGCTGACAATATCCATTGAATGACTGACAGCCCGCCAGTCGTTCTTACCCTCGCGCACGGCAAACACAGGCAAACAGAAGGTTTGAGCGAAGCGCTGGAAAGCATCGCGCACTTTTGACGTAATTAAATCGGGTAATTTCTTACCATCGTCATCGGCTGTAATGCGGCCCGCTAAATCGCCTAACCCGTCTAACTCAAATCCAGCTTTAATCTTATCCAGTACGTCATTCGCGGTACGCTGGTAGGTATAAACATAGCTTTCGTTTAGTTCACGCACGGTGGTTTTGCGGGCATAAGGCTGGCGCAACACACGGCCTACAAGCTGTGTTAAGGCGGTTTGGCTCGATGGATTGGTAAGAATGGTCAATACATACGCAAAGGGGCAATCCCAACCCTCTTGTAGCGCTTGTTTGGTGATGATGAAACGAATGCGGCATTGGTCACTAAGCAAGCCGCCAATATCATCCACTTCCTTCAATTCGTCTTTCTCGCTGGTTTTAACCGCAATTTCTTCCGGCGCAATACCGAACACGCTAATTAAATGTTCTCTAATTTGCTCTGAATGTGTATGGCGTTTATCATCGCGTTGTTCCTTGCCGGTGCGCTCCACCTGAATCAGCATTAATGGCCTGATATAGACCCCGCTGCTGGCGTAATACTCTTGCGCCTTCTTTTCCAACGCATTGAGATGATTAACGCTCGCATGAAGTGTATCCTGCCATTGCGGACTTGGCTGGTTTCGGACATGTAAATCCAGCTTAATCATTTCTTCCTGTTCGAGTTCCCGCCCGCGAATATCCACCAGCACATTGCTTTCATGGGGAGGCGTGGCCGAAAGTTCCACAATCGCGCAGGGATTGAAGCCGCACAGCGTTTTCTGCGCCTGTGCGCTATATGCCTTATGCCCCTCATCCAAGATAATGATTGGCGATAGTAAGCGCAGCGTATTACCGAGCGAGGTCTTAATCTGCTTGTGCCATAGCCCGCCGCTGTCCGCGAAGTAATCAAGGTTCGGGCAAGCTGCTAAAAGCTGTTCATGGCCCTTATGGTCATCTTCCAGCGGGAAAAACTCTTGGAAGCCGCCGCTGTCCTTGAAAACTTTAAGCGTTTCCTTGTTTTCCCGATTGGCAGCGGGCAGCATAAGCATCAATACCGCCAAATTTTCCTGAATGTCGCGAGGCGTAAAGCGCTCCGTCTTTTCCAATATCAAGGTGCGGTTGCCGCTCGCCATGTCTAGGTGCTGGCGGTAAGGATGGTCACGGTTACGGAGGTTTTTGAGGGTTTGGTTATAAATCTGCGTCGTTGGCACTATCCAAAGCACCAGCCCTGTTTGGCTCTGCCGGTAGTGCGTCTGAATCGAATCAACGCATTTAACCGCTAGAAGCGTTTTGCCGCCGCCGGTAGGAATTTTTAGGCAGAAGTTAGGAATATGGCGCTGCGTACCGTCCTGCTTCGACTGATACTTAGTAGGCATGTCGCATTTCTTCCACGCCTGTTCAGGAAAGTTGATTTCGAGTTCAGGGTTTTCGTCTGCCTTCTTTTTCCACGTCGCAAGGTGTTGCAGGTAGGTTTCTACCTGCTTCATGGCGCGACGTTGATATTCCTTTAGCTCCATATCACCTAGCTAACTTGTAAATTTCAAAAGGCAGTTGCGCGAAGTCGATGCGGAATTGGTCAAGATATTCTTGGTCAAGATACTTGGTAGGGGCGAACACCATGCGGCGCTTGTCCTTC
>CAZRJZ010000227.1:0-3148 GCA_964600465.1 uncultured Rickettsiales bacterium | reverse complement strand
TTTTACCATTGGTCCCAAAGAGGCGCGTGCCTGGACTATTACCAAAGGCATGAGCGCCCCGCAGGCCGCCGGGGTCATTCATACTGATTTTGAAAAAGGCTTTATTCGCGCTGAAACTATTGCAGCGCAAGACTATATTCGTTTAAAGGGCGAGCAGGGCGCTAAAGAAGCCGGCAAACTGCGCTTAGAAGGCAAAGAATACATTGTGCAAGACGGCGACGTACTGCATTTCAGGTTTAATAATTAAGGCTTTTTCTCTCCTATCCGCTTAATCTCCCATTCCAGTTCCACTCCCGAATGCGCACGCACGCGTGTGCGTACTTCTTCTCCCAATGCTTCTAAGTCGGCGGCGGTAGCGGAGCCGGTATTGATGAGAAAATTGCAGTGCTTTTCCGATACTTGTGCGCCGCCAAGCGTAAGTCCCCGGCAGCCTGCCTGGTCAATCAGCTCCCAGGCTTTCTTCCCAGGCGGGTTTTGAAAGGTCGAGCCTCCTGTGCGCGAACGAATCGGTTGGGTAGCTTCGCGTTTGGCCTGAATTTCCTTCATGTTTTCGATCACTTGCGTTTTGTCGCCCACCACGCCCTGCAATAACGCCCGCGTGACAATCGCGCCTTCCGGCAATTGTGAATGGCGGTAGGTGAATCCCATTTCAGCGTTGGAAAGCGTGCGGATGTTACCTTGCGCATCCACAATTTCCGCCTCCACCAGCACGTCCGCTATTTCCCGTCCGTACGCGCCTGCGTTCATGGCTACTGCGCCGCCGATGGTGCCAGGAATGCCGGATAAGAATTCCAATCCTGCAATGCCTGCTTCGGCGGCGAACTGCGCTACGTGTACATCCAGGCAGGCAGCGCCGGCAGCGATCAGTTGTGAGTCATGAGTCGTGAGTCGTGAGCGATATTTTTCTAACCACTCAGAACTTATAACAGACAACTCCGTAAACCCGCGCCCCAGCCGTACCACCACGCCCTTGATGCCGCCATCGCGCACAATGAGGTTGGAGCCGACGCCGATGATAGTCACTTCCAGATCCGCCGGTTTTTCCTTTAGGAATTGCGCCAGATCCTCCGCATCGGCAGGTTTGAATAAATATTCCGCACAGCCGCCAACCTGGAACCAGTTGCTGGTGGAAAGATCGGCTTGTGGGCGTATACGGCCACGGGTGGGGGGGAGGACAGCCACGCTTATGCAAGAGCGGCGAGTTGATCGGGCAACGTATACGCCCATTTGGTGATGCTTCCGGCGCCAAGGCAGACCACCATATCGCCTTCGCGCCCTAATTCCGTCACCAGCGGCGCTAAATGTTCAGGATCTTTCAGGCGGTGCACGTTTTTATGTCCGGCGCGGCGCAAGCCGTCTGCCAGGTGGTCGGCGTCGATCCCTTCTATTGGGGGCTCTCCGGCGGAATACACGTCTGCCACAACCACAATGTCCGCTGCGTTAAAGCAGGTGCAGAATTCGTTCATTAAATCGCGTAAGCGCGTATAGCGGTGCGGTTGCACTACCGCAATCACACGGCCATTTTTTACGTCCTGCACATGGCGTGCGGCTTTGAGCGTGGCGGTAATTTCTACCGGATGGTGGCCGTAATCATCAATAACCGTAATGCCGCGCGCTTCGCCGGTTTTGGTAAAACGGCGCTTAACGCCGCCAAACTGCGCAAATGCCTTAAACACCACGTCATCTGTCATGCCAAGCTCTAGAGCCACTCCCACTGCCGCGAGCGAGTTGAGCACGTTATGGCTTCCGTGCATGGCAAGAAAAACATCTTTTAAACTACGCGTTTCCCCTGTGCCGCGTGAGTGGATTTCAATGTCATAACGCTGGCCTTCCGCTTCGGCGCGTAAATTAACGGCGCGAATATCGGCCTGCGGCGAGAAGCCATAAGTAATAATACGCCTATCCGCGATGCGGCTTACCAGCGCCTGCACCTCCGGATGATCGGTGCACGCAACGGCGAATCCATAAAAAGGTAAATTGGTGATGAAGGTATGAAAAGCCGCCTTCACTCCATCAAATGAACCGTAATGCTCCAGATGCTCCGGATCGATATTGGTGATAATGCCAATGGAGGCGGGCACTTTGATGAAGGTTCCGTCCGATTCGTCGGCTTCTACAATCATCCACTCGCCGCCGCCCAAGTAAGCATTGGTTCCATGGGTGTTAATAATGCCGCCATTAATAACGGTGGGTTGTAATTGAGCGGCTTCAAAAATAGCCGCCGTGAGCGCTGTGGTGGTGGTTTTTCCGTGCGTTCCTGCCACGGCCACACTCATTTTCAGGCGCATCAACTCCGCGAGCATTTCCGCGCGTCTAACCACAGGAATACGGGCGTTGCGCGCCGCGAGCACTTCCAGGTTCGTATCTCTCACCGCCGAAGAAACCACCACTACGGCAGCGCCTTCAACATTTTCTGCCGCGTGGCCGATGTAAACATCAATGCCGAGTGCGCGTAGACGGGTGGTGCTGGCCGATTCATTGATATCCGATCCTTGCACGCTATAGCCTAAGTTATGCAAAACCTCTGCGATTCCGCTCATGCCGATTCCGCCGATGCCCACAAAATGAATGCCTCCCACGTCAAGCGGCAGGGTTTTAGCAAGGGGCAGGCGTTTGCGAAAGAGATGTTTCAAAACGGTGGACACGGGATTTTACCATATTATTCTAGTTTGCAATACTTCGTTGGCCGCAATCATGCCCCTTTTTACCATGAGCTGTAAACTGCAAACTTTAAAGCTTCTGCTTACGAATAGCGGGAGTGTACAAGCTTCTTAAGCGTTGCGCGTGGCATCATAATAATGCCGACCCCGGCAATGGTGAGCAGGCCGCCTATCCATTGCTGCCAGCCGATGGGACTGGTAAAGAACAGTTGCCCCAGCGCAACCCCAAAGAGGGGCGCTAACAAAGAGTAAGGCGTAATGAGGCTGACCGGGTATTTATGCAGCAGCCAGTACCACAGGCCGTAGCCGGTAATAGTGGAAAACACGACCGTGTAGATAAGCGATGCTGCGACCTTCCACGAGGCGCCGGACAGATAACTCAAGGGCGCGCCTTCTACGAAGTAAGACAACCCAAGCAGCAGCGGTATGGCGCCAAGAGACATCCAGCCCAGAAATTGAAAGATGTTGATTGCGCCCATTTGCTTAAT
>CAZRJZ010000226.1:0-3183 GCA_964600465.1 uncultured Rickettsiales bacterium | reverse complement strand
GCATTATGATATTGAAGTTATGGAAATGCACCACCGCCATAAGGTCGACGCTCCCTCCGGCACAGCCTTACTGCTTGCCGACGCCGCCGCGAAAGGACGGGATATAGCACTTTCAGATGCGCGCCGCCATTACGCCGAAGGGCGAATCGGGGCGCGTGAGGTGGGCACTATTGGCATCGCCGTGCGCCGCGGTGGCGAAGTGGTGGGCGATCATACCGTGACCTTTGCGGGGGATCATGAAGTTATTGAACTATCGCACCGCTCTTTCTCACGCGCCATCTACGCGCAAGGCGCTTTCAGGGCGGCGCTATGGGCAATGAACAAACCCGCCGGGCTTTACCACATGCGCGACGTGGTGAAGGCCTAATGCCCCTGCTTACCATCGACCTTAATGCCATCGCAAGCAACTACGATGGCTTGCGCACCCAATTTTCCGGGCAAAAATGCGCCGCCGTAGTGAAAGCGGATGCTTATGGGCTTGGCGTTTCCCCCGTTGCTAAGGTGCTTGCGGTCAAGGGTTGCGATACGTTTTTTGTCGCCACCTTAGAAGAAGGCATCGAGCTGCGAACTATACAGCCACAAGCACGCATCTTCGTTTTCCACGGCCCTTACCCTGGCGAGGAGCAAGACTATGCGGCGCATCAATTGATCCCGGTGCTCAACCACCCTGGCCAAATAGAGCATTGGAACGCGCAGCACCCTTTTGCACTGCACATTGACACCGGCATGTGCCGCCTGGGCCTGAGCTACCAGGAATTAAAAACGTATGCATCCGCCGCTACGCATCTGCCGTTGCTGCTTATCAGCCATCTTGCCTGCGCCAATGAGCCGGCGCATCCTAAAAACGCGGAGCAATTAGAGCGGTTCCGTAAAGCCTGCGCGCTGCTGCCCCACATTCCCGCCAGCTTATGTAATTCGTCGGGAATTTTTTTGCATCAGGAGTTTCATTTTCATCTCGCGCGCCCCGGCTGCGCGCTTTACGGTATCACTCCCGTAGAAGGGAAAAACCCAATGCAACCAGTGGTTAATCTAACCGCGCCCATTATCCAGATTCGCACCCTTGAATGCCGGGAAACCGTTGGTTATGGCGCCACTGCTTCCCTTTCCAAAGGAGCACATGTAGCGATTATTCAAACCGGCTACGCAGACGGGTATTTACGCAGCGCCAGCAATCAGGCAAGCGTGTGGATCAATGGGTATAACGCACCCGTGATAGGCCGCGTTTCCATGGATATGATCGCAGCGGATGTAAGCGGCATTCCGCAAAATATGCTGGACTCGGCTGTAAACGTGGAGTTGATCAACGCAAAATATACCGTCAACCATCTTGCGCGCGATGCAGGCACGATCGGCTACGAAATATTCACCCGGCTCGGCAAGCGCATCAAGCGGCGCTATGTAGGAGGGATTTAAAAACTTATGGATAAGGGAGCCTCCTCCCCCGCGTGCGGGGGGGATTTCTTCATGAGGCCGCCCTGGTGTGATACGTTCATCTTGTAACTCTTTGCGCTTTCCCTTATAGCCTATTTCCATGAATATTCTTGCACCCGTTGGCCGTATTTTTCTTGCCTTCTTAAGCGCTACCGGACGCGTGACGATATTTGCCGGCACAGCGATCGGAAGCGGCGCGCGCCTTCCCTGGTATGGCAGACAAACGTTGCGCGCCATGCTGGAAGTAGGGTATTATTCCCTGCCCGTTATTGGCCTTACCGCCATTTTCACCGGCGCGGTGCTCGCGTTGCAAAGCTATTCCGGTTTCCAGCGATTCTCGGCGGAAAGCTCTATTCCGATTGTGGTGGTACTCTCTATTACCCGTGAACTTGGTCCGGTGCTGGCAGGATTAATGGTGGCAGGGCGTATCGGCGCCGCTTATGCTGCGGAAATCGGCACCATGCGCGTTACCGAGCAGATTGACGCTCTTACCACTCTCTCCACTGATCCGTTTAAATACCTGGTGTTTCCGCGCCTTCTGGCAGGAACCCTCATGCTCCCTCTGCTCGTGGCGGTGGCGGATATTATCGGTGTTTTTGGCGGGTACTTAGTCAGCATTCATGAACTTGGCTTCAATCCCAGCACCTACCTTAAGAACACCTTCAATTACCTGGAAGCAAAGGATGTGATCACAGGACTCATCAAAGCTTCCGCGTTCGGATTTATTATCACATTAATGGGGTGCTACCAGGGGTTCAACTCCAAAGGCGGCGCGCAGGGCGTGGGCGCAGCCACAACGCAAGCGGTGGTTTCCGCCTCCATTCTCATACTGCTTACCAATTACGTGCTCACCGCACTGTTTTTTGCGAAATAGCCATTTAAGGTGCATTCCTTAAAAGGAGCCTTGTCTCATGACCTTCCACATTGCCACCTGGAACGTTAATTCCATCAAGCAGCGCCTTGGCCATCTTGCGCAATGGTCAGAGGCGATGCATCCTGACATTGTGCTGCTGCAGGAACTTAAATGCCAGAAAGAAGCCTTTCCCTACATGGAACTGGAGGATCTTGGCTATAATATCGCGCTGGTGGCAGAAAAGAGCTATAACGGCGTGGCAATTTTATCGAAATTTCCATTGGAAGATATTCGAAAGCAACTTCCCGGTAATGACCAGGACACCCAGGCACGCTACATTGAAGCGATCGTGAACGTACGCCGGCAGGCAGTTCGGGTTGCTTCCGTGTACGTGCCTAATGGGCAAGAGGTTGGCTCGGAAAAATTTCATTACAAACTTGCCTTCCTTAAACGCCTGAAAGCGCATATCAAGACGTTGCTTTCCTATGAGGAAGTGCTTGTCATCGGCGGTGATTATAACGTCGCCCCTGCTCCGAAGGACGTGCACGACCCTAAAAATCTGGAAGGCACGGTATGCTTTCATCCGCTTGAACGAGCCGCTTTCAGAGAAATAGCGCATCTTGGCATGTTCGACGCTTACCGGCTATGCCACCCCGATCAGGAAGGCTTTAGCTGGTGGGACTACCGCGCTGGCTGCTGGCCTGCCAACAAAGGGATGCGTATTGATCATCTGCTGCTTTCCCCGCAAGCAGCGGATTTATTGTGCAACTGCACCGTACATAAAGACATACGCGCCCAAGAGCGTGCGTCCGACCATGCGCCGGTGATGGCCACATTAGCCCTCTAATACCATTTCTCGATCAATACATCGAGAAATGGCATTCAAAACCGTCGCCGAA
>CAZRJZ010000225.1:0-3194 GCA_964600465.1 uncultured Rickettsiales bacterium | reverse complement strand
CTTATACTAATTCGCAATCAATATATTGATTGCGTTACGCTGGCTGCGCCGCGCAAAACCGCCGCTTTCGGCGACTAACTGGCCGCTTCCCAGCGCCTTATGCTTCGTTAGCAAGACTTTTTAAAAATGCTTTATCAGCGCGCGTGCCGGAGGTCACGTAATAAACCGTCTTGGCGAGGTTGGTGATGTAATCCGCCAGACGCTCCAAATTTTTAGCCGCAAATATGACATGCGTACAGGCTTCCGCGTTTGCGGGATTTTTGAGCATGTCAGACTGCATCAGATCAAAAATTTCCCGGTATATCGTATCCACTTCCTTGTCCTTCCGCCAGACTTCGGTCGCTTTCTCGGTATCTTTTTGTGCAAAAGCCTCCAAAGCAACATCCAGCATTTCCACAACCGCGTCGGCCATAGTCTCTAATTTTCTGATAATCGGCTCCGGCGCAAACTCTCCCATTTTAACGCTGCGCTTTACCGTATTTTTTGCCAAATCCCCGGCGCGCTCCAGCATACCGGTAATTTTTAGGACCGAGATCACGAAGCGCAAATCAATCGCCATCGGGTTCTGCAATGCCAGAATAATGGTGGCTTCTTCCTCAATTTGCCGATCAAGTTCATTGATTTTTTTATCGGCCGTTTTGGCCTCGCCTACGCGTGATTCATCCCGGTGCCGGAAAGACTCCTTTGCGGCCATGACCTGCTGATTCACCTGCCCCCCCATATCTAAAATAAGATGCAAGAGTTTCTGCAGCTGCCGGTCATAAGAACGAAGGGTGTGTTGTCCAAGAGTCATGATTTTATTTCTTTGATTATGGAACAAAAATCAAGAGAATTTATCCGCCCGCCGTACGGGAGAGCATTTCCACATCGGAGGAAAATTCCGTATCGGCTGCGATCAACTCTTCCACTTTTTTTACCGCATGCATCACGGTAGTGTGGTCTTTACCGCCAAATCTACGCCCAATTTCCGGCAAACTCTTGGAGGTAAGTTTTTTGGATAAATACATCGCCACCTGACGCGGACGCGCCACGCTACGGGAACGGCGGGCCGAATGCATATCGGATACTTTAATGTTGTAATGCGCGGCCACATGTTTTTGGATATCCTCAATAGTCACTTTCCGTTCGTTAGAACGTAAAAGATCCCGTAAAACCTCCTGCGTGGATTCCAGCGTAATCGGCCGCCCCACCAGCGTTGCATGCGCCACTACACGGTTTAAGGCGCCTTCCAGTTCCCGCACGTTGGAAGTGATTTTATGCGCCAAGAACTCCGCCACTTTCTGGGGAATGGCAACACCCTCGATTTGCTCAATTTTGGACTGTAGAATCCCCAGCCTCAACTCATAGGAGGTGGAATGAATATCCGCCACCAATCCCCAACCAAGGCGGGATTTAATGCGCTCTTCCACGCCGTCCAAATCCGAAGGAGAGCGATCGGCAGAAATAATAAGCTGTTTATTCTGATCCACCAACGCGTTGAACGTATGGAAGAACTCTTCCTGCGTGGAATCTTTGCCACTGATAAATTGCACGTCATCAATCATCAGTACATCCACGGAACGGAAATGCTCTTTAAACGCCAGCGCTTCCTTAAAGCGCAATGCCTTGATGAACTGGTACATGAATTTTTCAGCTGAAAGATAAATAACACGCCGGTTAGGATTATTCATGCGGATATGCCAGGCAATAGCATGCATCAGATGCGTTTTTCCTAACCCCACGCCGCCGTAAAGGAATAAAGGGTTGCAGCCCTGCACCAACCGATCGGATTCCGCTACACGCCGAGCCGCCGCATGCGCAAGCTCATTAGGCTTACCCACCACGAAATTTTCAAACGTATAACGTGGATCGAGGGGCGCGCTCATCTGCTGATCGATATTTTCGGTAGGCTGCGCCGCCGCCATCGCTAAAGGGCCAGCAATAAATTCCGTGTTACCGTTAGAATGCGTCGGCAGCACCGAATCTGAATTCTCCATTACCGCGTTGCCATCGACCACAATCACATCGACCGATTGTACGGCGGGATCCAAAATTTGCCAGGCGCGCCTTATATCGGCCAAATAATGTGACTGAATCCATTCACGCATAAAGCGCGTTGGCACGCCCATCAATGCCTTGCCGGAGTCAATTCCCAGATATTGCATCGGCCTGAGCCAACTGCGGAATACCGCCTCACCAAACTGGGCGCGTAAGTTTTCTAATATACCATCCCATGCGGAGCGTGCATCGGCAGTTTGTGGCATCGCAAAACTAGCGGCACTACCCATTTTTACCCCCAATCTTGCCGCCACGGCAGATCTTGGCTAAATAATTCCACACTCCCAAAGACGCAGCGCCGGCGGCATGCATAGCTGCAATAGAAACAGGGCAAACGGCATGAGCATGCAAAGAAACAAAGGCTTGCGCGGCGGATTGAGTCTTGTAAATCGGCATCGTCACCCTAACACCCCGCTAGAAATTTAAGCAAAAAAAACCCGATACCGCAGCCGGCACTATAAAAAATATCCCCGTTAAAAATAAAGAGCGCTTACGCCGCGAGCGATTTCACGCGGGAAGAAAGGCGGCTCATCTTGCGCGATGCCGTTTCCTTGCGAATCACGCCCTTGGTAACGCCACGCATCAGTTCAGGCTGAGCAGCGCGCAATGCCGCCCCGGCAGCTTGCTGATCGCCGGACGCAATGGCCAACTCAACACGTTTGAGAAAAGATTTGATGCGCACTTTACGCGCGCGGTTAACCGCCGTGCGGCTTTCGGTCTGGCGGATACGTTTTTGCGCCGATTTATGATTAGCCATACTACTCCCGTTTTATTGATCACTGATAGGTTTATTGTCCCGTTGATTTGGAGGGTCAGACTATCCGGTTCAGGCAAGCGCGTCAAGGGGGTATGATCAAAAATTATCCACAGGGCAAGAAATCCATATAATTATTTTATTTCCGATAATTAGCAGAGGAGAAATCTGGAGCCGCCCACCCTGCGCGGCATCCGGATCGGGGCGGCGCACAAAAGGCGCGGTTTACCGGCCTTAGAGCCTATTTTGGTTAAATAGAATATGCTCTGGTCGCGCAGCACCCGCAGTCTCCGCCTCAGGAATGGCAGGCTGAGCTTCGCGTAAAAACAGGTTTCTTTTGAGGATCGCCTATGTTCACTAATGGGCTTATTATTCCTTGTCAAAGCCCTTAAATCCTTGGTAC
>CAZRJZ010000224.1:0-3211 GCA_964600465.1 uncultured Rickettsiales bacterium | reverse complement strand
CGCTACTTTAACGCATCAGAAGCCGCCGCCATGCTGGGCATGTCGCCCTACAAAACCCGCAGCAAGCTGCTGCACGAAAAAGCCACCGGCCTTACTGATGAAGTCGGGCAAGAAACCCAGCGCATCTTCGATAACGGCCACCGCTTTGAGGCAATCGCCCGCCCATGGGCAGAAGAGCTCATCGGTGAAGAGCTGTTCAGCCCTACCGTCTCCATCGAGTTTGAAGGCCTGATGCTCTCTGCTTCTATCGACGGCATCACCATGGATGACTCCATCGCCTGGGAGCACAAAACCCTCAATGCTGATCTGGCAGAGAGCCTGGCGCAAGGCATCATTCCCGAGCAGTACCGCCCGCAGCTTGAGCAAATCCTGCTGGTAACCGGTGCCGAGAAAGTGCTGTTCATGGCCTCCAACGGAAGCCGCGAGACAATGCAGCACCAGCTCTACTACT
Source organism: uncultured Rickettsiales bacterium (assembly GCA_964600465.1). Lineage (GTDB taxonomy): Bacteria > Pseudomonadota > Alphaproteobacteria > Rickettsiales > SXRF01 > CAYMDD01. The sequence continues at coordinate 2,760 of CAZRJZ010000224.1, read as the reverse complement.
CCGATTGGGAGATGCGCAACCGCCTTATTTCCGGCTGGAAGCAGTTCCTGGCCGATCTCTCCACCTACACGCCAACCAGTGCCTCTGCAACGCCGGTAGCTGCACCCGTTACCGCCCTGCCTGCCATCGTCTACCGCCTCAACGGCCTCACCCTCACCAGCAACCTGGGCGAATACAAACAGGCCGCCCTGCGCCTGGTAGAAGAGAGCAAAAAGCCACTGGAAACAGACCAGGACTTCGCAGACTGCGAAGCACAGATCAAGGCATTCAAGGCCGCAGAAGAGCGCATCGCCGCCGTACGCGCCCAAGTGGTCGGCGAGGTGAAAGACATCGACACATTCCAGCGCGAGCTGGGCGACATCGCCGAACTCATCCGCCAGGCACGCCTCAATGGTGAGAAGCAGGTGAAGAGCAAGAAAGAGACCATCCGGCTGGGCATACAGCAAGATGCGCAGCAGCGCTTCACCAACTATGTTAGCGCGCTGAATGAGCAGCTTGGCAAGCCCTACATGCCAGCCATTGCCATCAACATCGGCGAGGCCATGAAGGGCAAGAAAACCATCGACACACTGAAGGAAGCTGCCAACAGCGAGCTGCTGCGCGCCATGGCGGCGGCAGATGTTGCGGCCAGCATCATCAGCAAAAACATGGCAACCCTGCGCGAGAAATCCTCTGCGCACACCTTCCTCTTCGCTGATGCCCGTGAACTGGTGCAAAAAGACCCGGAAGCCGTTGCCGCTATCGTCAGCCAGCGCATCGCTGAGCATGAATCTGCCGAGCAGCGCAAGGCAGAAATTGCAGCGGCAGCAGCCGAGCAGCTCCTGAAGGAGAAAGAGCGCGCACTGGCAGAAGCACAGGCTCGGGCCAGGGAGAAAGTCGAGGCTGAGACGAGATCTAAGGCTGATGCGGAGGCTCAGGCCATTGCGAAAATCGAAGCAGAGCAGAAAGCAAAGGCCGATGCAGAAGCCAAGGCAAAAGCTGATGCTGAATACGAAGATAGGGTAAGGGCAGAAGAAGAGGCGAAAAAAGACAAGGAAGAGGAGTCGGCAAGCCTTGAAAAGAATGAATCATTGGAAAACTGGCCTGTCAGGGAAAAATCGCACAGAAGCCAAGCAAAAGAAGCTCTTTTCGCTTGCGGCCTGAATCTACAGGAGTGCGAGAGAGTCATATCAGCAATCGAAAGCGGGAAAATCCCATACGTCACATTCACCGGAGGTGAAAAATGAGCCGTGGAGTCAATAAGGTCATACTGGTCGGGAACCTTGGGCAAGATCCGGAGGTAAAATCAACACAATCCGGAGCGATGATGGCAACGATCAGCGTTGCCACTTCCGAATCCTGGACTGACAAACATACGGGCCAGAAGCAGGATCGCGTTGAATGGCATCGAGTGGTTTTCTTCAACAAGCTGGCCGAGATTGCCGGACAGTACCTGAAGAAGGGATCAAAAGTGTATGTGGAAGGTTCGCTGCGTACCCGCAAGTGGCAGGCCCAGGACGGCACCGACCGCTACACCACCGAGATCATGGGTAATGAAATGCAGATGCTCGATTCACGCCAGGATGGAGGCGGCAGCTACCAGCCGCAGGGTCAGTCCCAGTCGTCCTACTCCCAGCCCTCCTATTCCACGCCGACACCCCAGCAGGCACAACGCCCAGCTCCGCAACCAAAGCAAGATTCTGCTTTTGATGACTTTGACTCGGAGATACCTTTTTAGTTTACATACCTTTCAATATGCCGTATAGTAACTAAAATATTAGGTCTCCGCAGATAAAAATGAAAACATGTAAAGACTGTAAAAAGAAAAAAAATATATCGGAGTTCTATAAGAACGGCTCAATGCTCGATGGACATTTGAATAGCTGCAAGGAATGTATTAAGGCAGGGGTCAGGAAGAATAGAGCCGATAATATAGATCATTACAGAGAGTACGATAGAAATAGAGGCAATCGCCAGTCTAGGGAATACTTGAAGAACTATAGGGCAAAGTTTAGGAAGAAGTACATTGCACACAACATGGTTAATAACGCAATTCGTGACGGTAAGTTATTTAGCGAGCAATGCGAAATATGTGGTAGCCATAGCTCACATGCCCACCATGATGACTATGCAAAGCCGCTTAACGTCAGGTGGCTGTGCGCTGTGCATCACAAGGAGTGGCACAAAGAAAACGGAGAAGGTAAAAATGCAGTATAAAAACCAAACCAAGAGGTGACACCAATGAAAGACGAAGAAAAGAAAAACGGCATAGTGAATATGCTTGAAGACATCCACTCCTCTACGCAAACACTGGAAGAGGAGATTGATGAAAAGATCAAGGAGGCAAAGCTGCTGCTTACCCGGCACGGCGGTTCCGCGAAAATCACTGTCGTCATTGATATTAAGAAGGTTGATCGCTACGACAACTTCTACGATGTATCGGCAGAGACAAAGCTGAAGTCGCCGAAAGTTCCGAAAAAAGCTGCCCCTATGTTCGGCAGCAAGGACGGTTTCTGTGCGGATCAACCCGACCAGAAAACCATCTTTGATGAAATGAAGCCAGGGGCAGAACCGGCATCCGTGCTGGCAAAGTCGAACGCAACCGTTACTACATTGAAAAAGGGGTAATCGAAGATGACAGACGCACAAAAAACTGAGGCAGAGGTAATTCTGGCCAACAGCAAGGAGCCGGTTGCTTCACAGGGAGCCGATGGGACTCCTTTCGTGATGCTCCCTCCTGAATGGACGGTGCATGATCTCAGCAAGTTCCTGCCAGCGCCA
>CAZRJZ010000223.1:0-3229 GCA_964600465.1 uncultured Rickettsiales bacterium | reverse complement strand
ATAATCCTGGGCGTTATTAGCATCAGCGCCAATTAAATTGGTCATTACCGCGTTGCATAAACGCCTGGTGCTTCCAAGCGGTAATCCGCATACGGCGCGGATCGTTTGCTCGAACTGATCGGTAACGCATGCATCCAATGTCCAATGGCCGGAATTATGTGGCCGCGGCGCCAATTCATTGACCAGAATTTCTCCGCCTTTGCATACAAACATCTCAACCGCTAGAACGCCCACTAGTTTCAACTCTTGCGCAATACGACCCGCGATATCCATGGCGCGCCCGGCAACGTCTGTCGCAATAGGAGCCGGAACAATAGTCTGATGCAAAATATGGTTCTTATGAATATTCCGTACCGGTTCGTATATGGCGATTTCAGCATTCTTGCTCCGCGCAACCAGCACGGAAATTTCCATCTCGAAATCCACGAATCCTTCCAGCACCGCTTCTGCCGTATCCAATTGCTGCCAAGCGCCCTTTGCCTCCGAAGCATGCAGTATTTTTACCTGGCCTTTACCGTCATAGCCCAGCTCACAGGTCTTTAAAATGGCGGGGCAGCCTAAACGCGCCAATGCTGATTCTAAATCCGCAAGTGAGCGTACGCCTGCATAAGGTGCTGTTTTAATATTGAGGCGATGCACAAAATCTTTTTCCCTTAACCGGTGCTGGCAAATACGCAAGGTTTGTGAACCCGGATGAACGGGCACGGATTTCATTAAATACTCTACTGCAATTAGCGGAATATTCTCAAATTCAAACGTCACCACCTGCACCTGGCGCGCAAAACTCTCCAGCGCCTTTATATCCGTATAGTCTCCATGCGTGGCGCCTGAAGCGACCTCTGCCGCCGGACAGTCTCCCGGCGGACAGAAAATATGCGCACGATAACCCATGCGCGCCGCCGCCATAGAAAGCATGCGCCCTAATTGACCACCTCCAAGAATGCCAATGACGCTACCGGGGAGTAATGCGTTCATTGCGGTGTTTCAGCTACGTCTTGTGTTTGTTTTGCGCGCCATGCTTCTACGGCTTTGGCCACTTTGGAATCCGAAAGCCCGATAATGGAGGCCGCCAGTATTGCCGCATTCACTGCGCCTGGTTTTCCTATGGCCAAAGTTCCCACCGGAACGCCGCACGGCATTTGAACGATCGAAAGCAAGCTGTCCATCCCTTGAAGCTGCTTGCTTTCCACCGGCACCCCCAGCACCGGCAATGACGTAAGTGCCGCTGTCATGCCCGGTAGATGGGCCGCCCCGCCCGCTCCAGCGATAATCACTTTGAATCCTTCTGCCCTCGCACCGCGCGCAAAAGCATACAGCCGTTCCGGAGTTCGGTGCGCAGAAACAATCTTACCGGTAAACGGAATATTGAGCACAGTCAGCAATTCGGCAGCATGACGCATGGTTTCCCAATCAGACGTGCTTCCCATGATAATAGCCACTAACGGCGAAGGTGTGTTAACCACGCTTTACCCCTTTAATCTCCAGAGGTTAACCAAAGAAGTGAGTGTTAGACATAGTTCTTGGGAATGTCAATCAAAGAGATGTTGCGCTTAATGAAAACTGCCGTATAAGCAGAGATAGAAAAGGCAAATAAAAAACGCACTTTAAAATTTCTAACCTCCTAGAAAGAAGCATTTTTATGACCCTCTCCCCTTCTTCTTCCTCCGTTGTTGACAGCCCTTCTTCTCAAACAATAGACCGACGGATTGAAGAGCAGATCCGTACGCTTTCTATCCCGGATTCTGAAATCACCCCTGCGGTGCGCTTTGCCATGTCCGCGCTTATTGAACGGCTCGATGACGCCACGCAGGAAGTGGATGTTATGCGTGGAAAACTTGCTGAAATGAGCGAGATGGTGGATGTGGATTACCTAGCCCCTATCGCCAACCGCCGTGCGTTCATGCGCCGTTTGAGCTGGGCAATTGCCATGTTTGAGCGCCATGGTCATCCTACCGCTATTTTATATATCGACTTGAACGACTTTAAATCCATCAACGATGTTTATGGCCACGCAGCGGGAGACAGCGCCATCAGGCATGTTGCCACTGTTTTATCCGAAACCATGCGGGAATCGGATTTTATTGCGCGTCTTGGCGGGGATGAGTTTGCGGTCATTATGTACCACGCGGAAGAAAGCGCCGCCGCGAAGCGCGGCAAAAAAATTATTGCCACGCTGGAAAAAACCCCTTTCCTTCATGAAGGAAACGCGCTGCATATTTCCGCTGCGTACGGATGTCATGCCATCAGTAAAGGAGACACGGCAGATAGCGCGCTTGCCAAAGCCGACCGCGCGATGTACGCCGATAAACAAAGCCTGAAACGGAAAACGAAGGTAGACTAGGAGATGTGGACATTCACGTCAGGCCGCAAGCGAAAATATCGATTTTCGGGAGCCGGCGCGCAAGCTACGCCAAGTACGTAAGCAGGGCATAGACAATCTTATTAATAAGCTCATCAATCTCCTCATGTGCCAAGTGTAGTGCCTCCTAATTGCCATTGTTTAATGGTGAGTTGGCCGATCGTAGCACGAGCGCGGTGGATTTTGGAAAGGATTTTTTCATAACAAATTTCCCGCTTGGTTAATCAGATCAACTTTGCTACAGAGTGAAGTCTGATATACCTGATAACTTATTAATAGTCATCCCCATGCAACATCACTCCATCATCTCCGAGCTTGAACAAAAACGCGACCGTGCCCGCCAGGGTGGCGGTCAGAGCCGCGTAGAAGCGCAACACGCCAAAGGAAAACTGAGCGCACGCGAGCGCCTGGAAGTATTGCTCGATCCGGATTCGTTTGAGGAGTACGACATGTTCGTGGAGCATCGCTGCACGGATTTTGGCATGGCAGACAACACCGTTCCCGGCGATGGCGTGGTCACCGGCCATGGCACTATCAATGGGCGTATTGTCTTTGTCTACAGCCAGGATTTTACGGTACTTGGCGGCTCGCTTTCGGAGACCAACGCCAATAAAATCTGCAAAATGCTGGACATGGCCATGAAAATCGGCGCGCCGGTCATTGGCGTATTAGATTCCGGCGGCGCGCGCATTCAGGAAGGCGTGGATTCGCTTTCCGGTTTTGCCGAGATATTTCAGCGCAACGTGCTTGCCAGCGGGGTGATTCCGCAAATATCGGTGATCATGGGGCCATGCGCTGGCGGCGCGGTGTATTCACCGGCGCTCACCGATTTTATTGTGATGGTGCGGGGAACCTCTTACATGTTCGTCA
>CAZRJZ010000222.1:0-3245 GCA_964600465.1 uncultured Rickettsiales bacterium | reverse complement strand
TTTGCGCGGCGCAGCCAGCGTAACGCAATCAATATATTGATTGCGAATTAGTATAGCTGAGAATTAGGCGATTGTTCATCGGGCCGAATGACTCGCTTTACTTCTTGCACCCCCGGCGCGGCATTAACGAATACAGGCCTCACCTCTGCCTGCTCGACGTTATCGGTATTCTCCGCCTGCCTGGAAACCAACGCTTCCTGCGCTATGTAACGCTCACCGCTGTCGGGCGTTTGCACGCCGGAAAGCCGGTCTGCAAGCGGCGAATACGGCTCCGCATAACACACAATATCAAGCAGCACTTTATAGCAATAGCGCTCCGCTACCGGCGGAATCTGGGGCGAAGTCTTTGGCTGGTACGTAAAATACCCCTTTATCCGCTCAGAAGCCGCTTTCGCGGTTTCTTTGACGTCAATCGCGGCGCGGTCGGATTCATCGACCATGGTGGTGCAGCCTGATGCCAGGCTCACGGAAATGAGTGGAATAAGCAAAAAATGCTTGCGCATAAACCCGCCTTGCAAAGAGGTAGTGATTTCTCGTGGGCGCTCCCAAGCAAGAACCGTACCCAAAATCTTAAACGCCCCCTGACGCCAATACCGGTGCGGCGCCAACGACCCAACCGCTCCATAAATGGAACAAAAAAGCGGCTGCGATAGCGATCCCGTAAGGCACCGGAGCGCCGCGCTTCAATGCCGCAGGAAACCTTTCTTCCCATTTGCCCATCATTAACGGAAGCATCCTGCGCAACACAAGCAACAGCAACGAGAGCACGCCCCCTAAAATAGCCACGAGCATCACATAGCCGGAGAGCTTTGCAGCGCCGACCCACAACGCCGTGACGGTCAGGAGCTTGATGTCTCCTCCACCCATCATTTTCAGCACAAATACCACATATCCTGCCGCAAACACAATACCAGCGCCAATCAACGCCGCTTTCCACAAAACCGGCTCAGGTGCGGTAAGCGCCATAACGCCGTATAACCCGATCACCAGCGCGTTAAGCCAGTTGGGAATACGGTAGCGCGTACAGTCGAAATAAACCACCGTTACCATCAGACAGGTCAGAACGATGAAGAAAAACACCGGCATATAGAGCGTCCCCACGATTACGTTTACAGACACTATAAGGCAAAGATGAATATACTCTTAAAAAGGTAAACGGGCGCTCAAAGCGGCGCTAAGCGTTCCATCATCTAAATAATCCAATTCGCCCCCCATCGGAATCCCTTGAGCGAGCCGGGAAATGGAAAGCGCATAAGGCGCCAGACGCGAGGTTATGTAATGCGCGGTCGTCTGCCCCTCTACCGTAGCATTGGTGGCAAGAATAATCTCCTTTACATCGCCTGCGCTTACCCGCCGAAGAAGGGATTCTATATTCATCTGCGCCGGCCCACGGTCGTCGATAGCCGAAAGCGTTCCGCCGAGCACATGATAAAGTCCTTTGTAGAGACGGCAACGTTCAATGGCCCATAAATCCGCCACTTCTTCCACCACGCAAATAACAGTGTTATCGCGCCTTGCATCCGCACAAATATGGCAGGGGTCGACCGCGTCCAAATTACCGCAATCAGAGCAAGCGCGCACCGAATCAATCGCGTGCGCGAGCGCCTGCGTCAGCGGAATCATCTGCTTTTCTTTCGCGCGCAGCAAATGCAGCACCACCCTCCGCGCCGACCGGGAACCAAGCCCAGGAAGCCGAGCAAACTGCTTGACTAAATCCTCGATAGCATCGGTCTGCATTTAAAACGGCAACTTAAACCCTGGAGGCAGTTGCATGCCGGCCGTCAGTCCGCCCATCGCATCAGAAAAGTTCGATTCACTCTTTGTTTTTGCATCATTGAATGCGGCAACGATCAGATCCTCCAGCATTTCTTTTTCCGCAGGATCAATCAATTTAGGGTCAATGTTAATCGCAAGCATCGTGCCTTTGCCGTTGATACGAACGTTGACCATTCCTCCGCCGGATTGACCCTCAACCTCTTCCGCTTCCATTTTTTGTTGCATCTGCGCCAGCTTATTTTGCATTTCCTGCGCCTGCTTCATCATTTTCTGAATATTCATATGCGTCCCTCTGTTGAATTATTTCTGCACGGTTTTCGTTACTGGCGATTTAAGCATCTCGGAATTGAGCGTATACGTACCGGTAACGCTGCCTTGCGCCACAATGTGTCCCTGCATCGCTTTCATTGCTTCCCTACCGCCAAACGCCGGCGGTAGATTCAGCGCCGCAATATCGAGCGCGTACACATTGAAATGATAACGATGCAGTTTCGCATCGTTCCACGGTGGACAGGGGCCGTCATACCCGCCGAAAGTGCCTTGCATAAACGAACCGAAATCATTCCTGCCACGCACCCCATAAGGTTTCCGCCCGGTGGACTTACCGGTTTTTACCACGCCATCTGATTCCACGCCTTCTTTGAGCTTGGTGACATCCGCGGGGATATTCACCAGCACCCAATGATAAAAATCCCGGCGCGGCGCTTTTTCTTCGATAACGGACTTCTCTTTATTCGCGCTGCTGAAATCCTGCGGCACATCGCCGTCTACCATAACGATTGCATAGGACTTAGTGCCCTTCGGCCCGGCGCTCCACTGCATGGCAGGGCTTTTATTGCCGCCGTCTTTGCCTTGCGGTGCGCAAAAGGCAAAACGCTCCGCGATTGGCTTATCCGCCTCGATACCGGCAACTCTTACCCTCAATGCCGCTGGTTCTGCAGACGCATTGACAGCGCCGGCAAGAAGAAAAACAGTAACGCCGAAACCATTACGCAGGGAATCAGAGAACATAAAGCTTCCTTTCATGTGTCATCACTCAAATGCTATTGCTAGGACAGATAAACGGGCTTGTAAAGGAGAGATAAACACCCGATAAAAATCGGCTGAAAATAATATTTATCATTATGTTGATTAGCAATTCTAATGTAATGCAGCAATACGGCAAACGGGGCATGGGATATTTTTTTTAAAAAACCCACGGCTGATTAACGGAAAATTAACCGAGCTTATGTAACGTGGTAGTATATGTGGGTAAAATCACATGAGTAATAGGGGCATGTAGCCCTGAAATTTAACATCCAAGTAGGAGAACCGTTATGGCTAACTCAATTAATACCAATATTGCCGCCTATTTTGCGCAGGCAAATATTACCAGAGCATCCGACAAGACCGCAACGTCCGTTGCCCGCTTATCAAGCGGTAACCGCATTGTACGCTCTTCCGATGACGTAGCATCGCTCGCAACCGGT
>CAZRJZ010000221.1:2619-3249 GCA_964600465.1 uncultured Rickettsiales bacterium | reverse complement strand
GAGCGTCTACGAATGCTCATCCAATAACCGTATCCGTATTTTCAGCGATCTGCTCAACGAGGCCGGTTTCTCAAGCCCTGTACGCAAAACCCGTGGCCAGGATATTTTTGCTGCATGCGGTCAGCTGAAATCCGACTCCGAGCGCAAAAAAGGCGAACGGGTAAAATTGCAGTAGGGCCGCCAATTTAATCCAAGGGGATGGACGCTTACAAGAATTCGACGTTTTAGGCGGAAATAACCCGCTCTTCGCTGAGTTTCTTACCTCAGGGCAGATTTTCATACACCGAAAAATCATTTGCGGTTTGGCGAAATAGAACTGTGATACTAATTCGCAATCAATACATTAATTGCGTTACGCTGGCTTGCGCCGCGCAAAACCGCCGCTTTCGGCGACGGTTTTGATGCCATTTCTCGATGTATTGATCGAGAAATGGTATGAGTTTTTCGATGAGATAGATGCCATCCGGTTCTTTCGGGTAGGTAATCTCATCGTAGCTGGAGAGCAGCTTGCTATGTACATCTTTTAAGCCCAGCTCATCCACCACCCCAACGATTAGCCCAAGACAATCACAGCCTTTTCCTTTAAGCCGCGCCTGATGGTGAAACGGCGTGCTGAGCCATGTGTGGGCG
>CAZRJZ010000221.1:456-2609 GCA_964600465.1 uncultured Rickettsiales bacterium | reverse complement strand
CTATCTCGTTGCCAGATATGGCATATGTGCTGTAATTGTGGAGCATGCAGAAAGACTTCGACAATTGGAATAAACAAAAGAAAGGCACTGACGCACGACATGCGCGCGCACCGTTTCGTGACTTAGGTACGAATGTTGGCGATGAGCAGGACGGCAAGGGCAAATTCTTCTCGCGCCCCATATTGGTCATCAAAAAGCTCAACAAGCATATTTTTCTTGGAATGCCGCTCGGCACGATCCTCAAAGAGGATAATCGCTTCTATCACCGCATCCATTTTAAGGGGAGGGATCAAAGCGTGGTACTCTCTCAGCTGCGGTTGCTCGACGCAAAGCGTCTTGAGAACCGCATGGGCGATTTACCGTCGCACGAATTCGAGAGAGTGAAGGACAAACTGAAAGAATTGATCTTCTAAAAATACTCAGCCCCCGATTTTGCAATCGAGGGCTGCCGTGGCTATTGCCAATTTGTAGTTCATTGTAACCATAAAAGACGCTGAATTGCAAGCCTTAATGTCGACATCAACATCTTTAAACACCTGAATATATTGTATTTTACCGTAATAAAAATTAACCTGCTGATTTATATACAACATGCCTCGTTACCGATTAACCGTAGAATATGACGGCTCCGGATTCGCCGGATGGCAAACACAAGAAGGTCTGCCAAGCGTGCAGGGCGTACTGGAGAAGGCCTGCGCAGGGTTTTGCGATGTGAAAGAGCAAGAAATTCTTGTTGTCGGTGCCGGAAGAACGGATGCCGGCGTACATGCCAGCGGACAGGTGGCGCATGTGGATTTGCCGAAAGAACACGCGCCATACCGGGTGATGCGCGGAATTAACGCGCATCTCCCAAGGCCACATGCGGTGGCGGTGCTGGCGGCGGAACCATGCGGAGAGGATTTTCATGCGCGCTTCTCAGCCACTCGGCGGCGTTACGTTTACCGCATTCTCAATCGCCTTGCGCCCACGGCGCTGAATCTGAACCGGGTATGGCAAGTTTCCTATCCGCTGGATGAAAAAGCAATGCATAACGCCGCGCAACTTTTGCTTGGCGTCCACGATTTCAGCAGCTTCCGCGACAGCTGCTGTCAGGCGAAGTCGCCATTAAAAACGCTGGAGAACATAACGGTCGAGCGTTGCGGGGAAGAAATCCGCATAGCGGTTTCAGCGCGTTCTTTTCTGCATCATCAGGTGCGTATTATCGTGGGTACGTTAGTCGAGGTGGGAAAAGGCCGTTGGGACAATACCCAAATTATACAAGCTCTGGAAGCGCGGGATCGCACCCGGGCCGGTCCCACCGCGCCGGCGCAAGGATTATGCCTGACGCAGGTGGAGTATTAACACCTGTCATCCCAGGCCTCTTGAACGCCCCCGAGCCGCTTTTTAATGGCGTCGCCCCATAAATCTTGCAATGCTTCCGGAAGCTGCAGGACAATTTTATTTTTCCCCATCGCCAGGCGAATGTTGTTGAGCGTGCCCGGAACGCCACCGGTAAGATGATAGGCCAGATTCGCCGCCGCTCCCCAGAGTTTCCCCCAGGCGCGTTCCGGTGCGCCGCTGAGAGCGATGGCGGCTTCATCGGTTTTTAATTTGAACTGATAGCGGTGATAAAGCGCCAGAGCCAGCTGGACGCGCTCTAAGTGAGTTAATGCTGTAAGATTGGATTGCAGCACCCGATGCATGGCCCATTCGGCGCGGTGTTCGGGGTGGATAAAACGCGCAATATCATTCAGCAAGCATGCGCTGTAACGCAGACGCGATTCGGCAACGGTTTCCTCAGGGAAAAGCGGCGCGGTGAATTCAAAGAGTTCTTTGGCATACGCCGTGCCATGCCCGGTTTTAAGGGAAAATTCCGTGCAGGCGTTGATAAGCGCATCTTCTTTACGTAGGCCAGCATCCAGTTTTTCGTATAAATATCCTTCCCTGATACCGCTGGCGCTGAATACCACGCGCTCCGGCTTTCCCGCTTCCAGGATGCGTTCCAAGATAATCGCTGCTACGGGAAGCGAGGAAATACGCTTAGAGGCGGCGCCCGGCAGCCGGGAAATCTGTTCCTCCGGCATGCGTGCGATTTCGCGCACATAGGTAAGCAGCGGCTTTGCCTCGACACTGTATTGGTGAAGAATATGAAGCGGGTAATTGGTGTTGAGCAT
>CAZRJZ010000221.1:0-446 GCA_964600465.1 uncultured Rickettsiales bacterium | reverse complement strand
TCCACTTGATGAATGGCCTCGGCCACGAGTGCGCGTATCTGTTCCCGCTCTCCTCCTGATTTATCTAAAAGCAATAGTCCACCGATAGGCAGGGTGATTTGTCCATCGGCCTCGCCCTCGCGCATGCGCACCAGCTCCATGCTGCCGCCGCCAAGATCGCCGCTAATGCCCTCGGGCCGGTAGACGGAGGCGAAAATGCCATAGGCGCCCAGCATGGCTTCGCGTTTGCCGGAAATAATATCGATATGGATGCCGTGACGTATTTCCAATTCCTTGACAAAGGCGCTACCATCGGTGGCATTGCGTACGGCGGCAGTTGCCATAATATCTACCTGCGCGACCCCCATAGCTTTGACCATGGCCAGGAATCTTGCAATGGCGGCGCGTGCCAGATCTACGCCGGATTTATTCAGTTTACCGTTAATCGCCAGGCCTTTGCCAAGTTG
>CAZRJZ010000220.1:0-3252 GCA_964600465.1 uncultured Rickettsiales bacterium | reverse complement strand
CGGCATGAGCTGGAAAAACTGCCGGCGCGGATAGAGGCTCTGGAGCAGGAGTTGGCAAAACTCCGCGAAACGCTGATGGATGTGCAACTTTACACCAGCGATCCTGAAACGTTTGATCGCACCACGCGCCGCCTGACTGCCGCGCAGCAGGAGCTGGAGGTTGCTGAAATGCGCTGGCTGGAGCTGGAGGAGCGGAGAAATATAGCGACTTAAGAGACCAACACCATGACTGGGACAGGATGCTTCGGTAAACCTTTCCGCAAATCATCAGGAGCTGCGGCATGGGTAACCTCGCCCACGACGAGAGTGTAATACCCGGCAAGCTGTTCACCGCACAGCGCAACCCACGTTTGCGCACTATCCTTCTTTTGGTTCTGTAATGCGTAACGGCGTATAAACTGATTGAGTGCATCCACGCCGCAATCGAACGCCGCAACGGAATGATGAGAGGTAAGCTTCTCGATGCGCGGTTTGGCAGGGAGTATCAATCAAAAACGCCCGGTTCATTGAGTAAGCGACTCATGCGCAGATGGACACGCGGTGGCGCATCAAGCGCTTGCTGAAATGCGCTCCACGCATCGTCGCTTAAGAGGAATTGGCGCTTTTCTGCAAGTGTGTTTTCCGCCTCCATCAGCGCCGTATCAAGTACAAATTCGCTGAGCGTTTTATGACGGGTTTCCGCGGCGGAAAGCAGCAGGCGCTTGGCAGACGGGGAAATACGAATAGCTAATCTTTCAATACGTTGATCCGTTTGCATAATACACCTCATTCTTGTACAATGTAGCATAATGTGTACGGCCAATGGCAATACATGTGTCGCTCTCGACATACGTGTGTCTCTCTGCTGTCATGTGCGGTAGGTATAGTGGGCATAAAAGCTAACGCTTCTACCCCATCTCCGCTAGGCGTTCAGCCTGGTCATGCGCGACGAGCGCGTCAATAAACTCCGGCAGGGCAGTTCCTTCCATCACGCTGTCGATATTATAAAGCGTGAGGTTGATGCGGTGGTCGCTCACGCGGCCTTGGGGGAAATTATAGGTGCGGATGCGCTCAGACCGGTCGCCGCTGCCAACTTGCTCCTTGCGTTAGCTGGCGCGGGCGGAGTCGGCTTTTTCACGCTCTTGCTCATAGAGCCGGGCGCGCAACACTTTCAACGCCTTGGCTTTGTTTTTATGCTGTGATTTTTCGTCCTGCTGCTGCACGGTGATACCGGTGGGGATATGTACAATGCGCACCGCTGAATCGGTGGTGTTCACCGACTGGCCGCCAGGGCCGGAGGAGCGGAATACGTCAATCCGCAAATCTTTTTCTTCAATATGAATATCCACTTCTTCCGCCTCCGGAAGCACAGCCACGGTGGCAGCAGAAGTATGGATGCGTCCGCCGCCTTCGGTAACCGGCACGCGCTGCACGCGGTGCACGCCGGATTCGAATTTGAGTTTCGCAAACACGCCTTGTCCGCTAATGCTGGCGGAGGCGTCTTTGTAGCCGCCAAGGCCGGTATCGGCGATGGAGAGGACTTCGAATTTCCAGCCCATGTTTTGTGCGTAACGCTGATACATGCGGAATAATTCAGCGGCAAAAAGCGAGGCTTCTTCTCCGCCTGTTCCGGCGCGCACCTCTAAGATGGCATTTTTTTCATCCGCTGCGTCCTTAGGCAACAAAGCGATTTGCACGGATTTGGTAAGCTCCGGCAGGGCTTTTTCCGCCTCGAACAACTCTTCTTCCGCCATGGCTTTCATCTCCATGTCGATCTGCGGGTCACTGAGCATGGATTTTAAGTCATGGATAGAGGCATGCGCTTTTTTTAAGGCCTCAATTTTTTCCACCACCGGTCCCATGTCGGAAAATTCCTTGGAGACGCGTGCAAAATCCTGACCGGAGAGCGTGCCCTGGGAGAGGCTGTCGCGTAGTTCATCGTAACGGCGAAGGATGGATTCGAGGGTATCGGAGAGGTGCATAAAAAGTTGTTAGTTTTGAGTGGTGAGTTGTTGGCGCAGCAGACCAAATAGTTCAGCTCGCTGAGTAGATCGCTGCTTACCGGTACGCAAGTCTTTCCAACTGACGGTATGGGTGCTTAACTCTTCTTCCCCCAGCATCAGCGCTATCTTAGCTCCGATTTTATCGGCACGTTTCATGCGTTTGCCGGGGTTGCCTTTATAGGCCATATCCACCGTATACCCTTTCGCTCGTAGCGCATGCGTAAGTTTCCAGCCTTCCGCTTCCGCCGCTTCGCCAATCGGCACCACGGCGATAATAAGCGGCGCATCAATTCCTGGAATCTGTGTCCAGTCAATCCCCGCCAACAGCAACCGCTCCTCGCCGGCGCCAAACCCTACACCGGGTGTAGAAGGGCCGCCCATCTGTTCTACTAATCCGTCATACCGTCCCCCTGCCAGGATTGTATCTTGCGCACCCATTCCCTCATTTCCGGTAAATTCAAATACCGTATGGTTGTAATAATCTAGCCCACGTACGATGTTAGTATTAAGCGTAAAGGGAATGCCAAGCGATTTCAGCCCTTCTTGCACAGCCATAAAAAATGCTTTTGCATGAGGCGTGAAATAGTCTTTAAGTTGCGGTGCATTTCTGATAATAGCCCGGTCATTTGCATCTTTTGAATCAAGTATGCGCAGCGGATTTTTCTCCAGTCTGACCTTACTATCGTCCGATAAACTCCCAACGTGACTTTGCAAATAAGCCACCAGTGACATGCGGTAGGCGGCACGGCTTTCCGCATCGCCTAACGAGTTTAGTTGCAGCGTTACTTTATCATGCAGCTCTAGCGCGCACAAAATATCCCACCCCAGCGCGATGATTTCTACATCCGCCTCCGGCTCCGCCGCCCCTAAGAGCTCTACGCCGTATTGATGAAACTGGCGCAGGCGGCCTTTTTGTGGGCGTTCATAACGAAAGGCAGGGCCGTAATAATACCACTTGACCGGCAGCTCGTTCTGCAATCCCGCCGATAAAAACGCGCGTGCCACGGAGGCAGTAAACTCCGGCCTTAAGGTGAGGGATTCTCCGCCGCGGTCGGTGAAAGTATACGTCTCTTTAGTCACCACATCGGACGTATCACCTAATGTGCGGTGGAACACATCGGAGAACTCAAAGACAGGCGTGCGGATTTCACCGAATCCGTAGCGCTCCGCTATTGTGCGGACGGTTTCTTCGATATACTGCCGCTTGCGCGCCTCTTCGGGCAAAATATCATGCGTGCCGCGTACGGGCTGTAATGCGGGCATAAGGCCG
>CAZRJZ010000219.1:0-3256 GCA_964600465.1 uncultured Rickettsiales bacterium | reverse complement strand
TCCAGCCGTCAATGAAATTATGATCAATCGTTTTGATCAGATTTTTGTCGAACGCAGCGGGAGAATCGAAGAAGCGACGTTTTCGCTAGGCTCCGTAGAGGCCGTAAAGCGCTTTGCGTCCGTTCTTATCAAGTTGTGCGGTAAGGAAAATGAGTCCCACCACAATCCTGTGATTGATGGCGTATTGCCTGATGGCAGCCGCGTCACGGTTATTTTGGAACCGGTCTCCCTTCAATGTCCGGCGATTGCCATCCGTAAATTTCGTAAAGATATCCTGACCATCGAACAAATGGCCCATAATGGGCTTATTACCGTCCAAATGCTGGATTTCTTGGATGCCATAGTGCAAGTGCGCGCCAATATTCTTATTTCAGGCAGCACCTCCTCCGGAAAAACAACCTTTTTAAATGCGTTGAGCGCCCATATTACCGAAGCAGAACGTATTGTAACCATTGAAGACACGCCGGAATTGCAACTCCAGCACCGCAACGTGGTGCGCCTGGTGATTGACGGCATCAACGGCAAAACGCAGCAGGAAATTACCGCTCATGACCTGGTGCGTAGCTCGTTACGTTTGCGTCCGGATCGTATTATCATGGGAGAAATACGCGGGATGGAGGCGTTTGACTTCTTCCAGGCCATTAATACCGGCCACGATGGATCCATGGCTACCATCCACGCGAATAACTCACGGGAAGCGTTCAATCGCATGGAAAATATGGCCATGATGTCCAACACGACCTTGTCCGTAAAATTTGTCCGGCAGCAAATGGTCTCTGCGCTGAATGTTATTATTCACCTCTGCCGTAGCGAAAACGGTAAGCGCTTGATCAGCCACATCACGGAAGTGGTGGGTTTGGAAGGGGATGTAGTGGTAACGCAAGATGTATTTGCACTTAAGCCTGGATCAAGCATGGATAATCCACAATATATTTTAAAATCAAATACATCACGCCATCCCAAAATGCAGAAAGCACTCCAGGCGATGAACAGGCCCTCACAAGCAGCAGCTCATTAAGATACAACTCTCACGTGTATCCTGGCACAAAAAATTAACACTCTTCCTCTATTCTTTAGGTTGCGTGGACAACCGTAGGATGCGAGTCTGAAGAATACATGCGACTGGGATTAAATCATTTAGTCAAAAAAACTGCCGGCAGTGGAATATCGCTTCATTTTCGAGCGCTTATCCTTGCTGGGAGCATGACCACGCTCCTTTTTGGCATGGTGATTTACACGCATTACACCGACAAAGTGGGTGAGAGCCAAAAACATCTTACCTTGCGTATGCAAACACAGGCTGATTTGCTATCGGCGCTCATCTCGCAAACGATGTGGGATTTCAACTCCGGTTATTTAAAATATTCGGCGCAAAGCGTTCTGGAGAATCCGGAGGTGGATGGCATTCTTGTGCGCGATGCAGAAGGAAAAACGGTTGAATTGCTGGGGAACATGGCGCAAGACTCGCTGCACTTTCCGGTTTCAAGCCAGATCAATCACCGTGTTGCCGACAAAACATATATGCTCGGCTCGATTGAATTTTCAGTCTCCAAGGCCCTAATGCGCAAGAATTTAAAAGATTACCTCGGTAATCTAATGTTCGGCGCCAGCGCCTTTGTGATAGCGCAATTACTGCTGTTGCACGCCATGCTGCGTCATGTGCTTCGCCCCGTCCAGTCCATCACCAGCACCATGCTGAATCTGGCGCATGGGCAAATGGATCTTGAGATTCCCTCTCAAAACCGCCCGGATGAAATTGGCGATATGGCGCGCTCCATTCAGACCTTCAAAAATACGGCACTGCGCGCAGACGCATTGGAGCGCGAGATAGAGATGCGCAATAGCCTCCAGAAAGAATTGGAAGCAGCGCGGGTGGAGGCGGATAGAGCCAATCAGTCAAAAAGTCAGTTTCTGGCGAACATGAGTCATGAAATACGTACGCCGCTTAACGGTATTATGGGATTGGGAGAGATGCTTTTGGAGTCCCATTTAGACCCGCAGCAGCGTTATTATGTCGGCACAATGCTTAAATCATCCGAGAATCTACTGGAAATCATCAACGATATTCTGGATATTTCCAAAATTGAATCCGGGCGTTTAACGCTTTCGCCTGCCCTATACGTGCTAAGAGATGTGGTGGATGAAGTGCTTCTGCTGTTTAATCCATCCGCCATCGCTAAAAACCTGTCGCTTCGGCTGGAATATTCCCCTGATATTCCAAGATACCTGATTGGTGATTATGGGTACGTTCGCCAGATCCTTACCAACCTTGTTGGAAACGCCATTAAATTTACGGAAACCGGCGGTATTTCCGTATACGTTGATGCAATGGAAATCAAAGACGACACTGTTTTAGTGCGTATCGGCGTTCAAGATTCCGGTATCGGCATCGCGCAAGCAAAGCAGGATAAAATTTTTGAAAAATTTCTGCAGGAAGATTCCTCCACCACCAGGCGTTTCGGTGGAAGCGGCTTAGGGCTGGCTATTTGCCGGGAGCTTGCAGAGGCAATGGGAGGAGAAATTCGTGTAGAATCCGAACTTGGAAAAGGCTCCACCTTCTATTGCTCCATTTGGCAAGACTATACCGCGCAAGATGAGGTTTGCATGCTTCCCTCGTACAGCAAATCCTCTAAGCCGGTAACGTTGGAGGGAAAAAGAATTCTAGTGGCGGAAGATAACGGCGTTAACAGCATGATTCTTACGCGGCTTTTGCAAAAATCCGGATGCGTTGTAGAGGTAATGGAAAATGGCAAGCAGGTCTTGGAGGCCATGCGTGGACAGGCATTCGATCTGGTGTTAATGGATTGCCAGATGCCTGAAATGGACGGGTTCGAGGCCACGCGGCGTTTAAAGGAATGGATGGGACGCAATGAGATTAACACTGTTCCTATTATCGCACTTACCGCTCACGCCATGGATACGGAGAAGAAAAAATGCCTGGATGCGGGAATGGATGATTTCATCAGCAAGCCCTTCAAGCAAGAAGTGCTCATGAATGTGGTTTACAAGTGGATCAGCGCCGAAAACCGCGCATCCGCGATAGGTTAAGGGTCTGCGCGGCGCTACTGCCCGATTTCAGTTGTTTATTCTTGTATGCAAACCGGCTCGGAGATGCCGGTCTGCCGTGCCGAAGGCAACGGATGAAAAATTAGCGATGACCAATGTTTCGTAAACCGCTATAGTGCAGGGACAATAGTACTACGCGGCGCAGCCAGCGTAACGCAATCAATATATTGATTGCGAATTAGTATAATTT